>CACZSB010000130.1 GCA_902783765.1 uncultured Lachnospiraceae bacterium | reverse complement strand
GTCTGTAAGTGCTCTGAATTTAGAACTGTTTCGTTTCTTTCTTCCTCAGAGGATACATCACGAACTTCCATCTTGGAATGGCACGAAAACAAGGGAAGTACAAGTCCAAATAACAATAAGAGGAATACTTTTCTATTCATTTTGTCACCTCTAATTCATCATACATAAAACATGCTTTATACAAAGACAACCCAATAAGGAAGCATTGATATTGTTGGTCTTTTGATTATTATACTCTTGTGTTGATACTCCTGTCAATTTGGGTGATTGCTATTATAATGTCCACCATGAACACTTGTGTATTGTTACCACGAGTGTATAAACTAAAGGGTAGGGATAATTGATGATATAGGAATGTATAATCGTGCCGGTGCCTTACTTCCCATAGGCATGACTTTACTGCCTAAAGTTTTAAATATTTTAGGTATTAAATTTATCTCACTTACTCAAAAGGCACACGGCTTCGCAATTGTCCGTTTTGGGGAAGAGGTCTACAAAGCTTAGTTTTTCCACCCGGTAGCCGGCCCAGTAGAAGGCCGGCAGGTCCCGCACCAGGGAGGCGGGCTTGCAGGCCACATATACCACTCGCCGGGCCCCGGCGGCGGCCAGCCGCCCCAGGGCCTTGGGATTGACCCCGTCCCGGGGGGGATCCAGCACGATATAATCCGGCTCCGGCGGCAGCTCCTCCAGCTTTTTCAGCACATCTCCCGCCAGAAAGCGGCAATTACTCAAACCGTTCAGGGCGGCGTTTTCCCGGGCGGCAGCCACCGCCTCCTCCACCAGCTCCACACCCCAGACCTGACTCGCCACCGGAGCCAGTACCTGGGCAATGGTGCCGGTGCCGCTGTAAAGGTCATACACCAGGGAATCCGGCGTTACCGCAATATATTCCCGAACCTTTTCATACAATTTTTCCGCCCCCCGGGTATTGGTTTGGAAAAAGGAAAAGGGAGAAATCTCGAAATGCAGGCCGCAGATTTCCTCCCGCAGCTTCGCCTCCCCGTATAATAAATGGATCGACTCCGGCACCACCGCGTCGGAAAGGGAATTATTCTCGGTATGGAGAATGCCGGCGATGGGTCCCGCCAGGGGCAGGCTCCTTAGCAGGGACACCAGCTCCTCCTGCAGGTCAAAGCCGCTGCTGGTCACCAGATTGATCAGCAGGGACCCGTCCCTTTCGCTGCGGCGCAGCACCAGATGGCGCAGGAGGCCCTGGTGGCTTTTTTTGTGATAAAAGCTGGTCCCCTGCCGGCGGAAGAATTCTTCCACCGCCTGAAGAATCAGCCCAAAATCCGGGGGCGCAATCTGGCAGCAGGAGGCGGAAAGAATATTGAAAAAGCTTTTTTTCTGATGGAGCCCCAGATTCAAAGGGCCGTCCTTTTCCTGGTTTCCGAAGGAAAATTCCATTTTATTTCGGTAGCCCCGCTGCAGGGGGGAGGGGAGGATGCCCTCGTAGGCGGGAGAGGAAAAAAACGCCGGCGGCAGCACCGGGGCCGGGCCGCCGACAAAGAGGGCCCGGAGCTTTTCTTCCTTCTGTCTTAATTCCGCTTCATAATCCCCGCCGTCGTAAAAGCAGCCGCCGCAGCGACCGAAAAGAGGGCATGTTTTTTGTTCCATATCAAGGGTCTCCTGCAAAAAAAGGGGGCCCTGGGGCCCCCGATTCTTCCGGCCGCTTTATCAGGCCGGCACCGCCTGGTCTTCGGAAAGGGGCGTCACAAGCTCAGGCCCTGCGCCCTCCTCCAGCAAGTCGTCTTCCAGATCCTCTTCATCTTCGGCGAAGAAGAAATAATAAACCCCATAGGCAATGGCGGCGATCAGGGCGATCAGTCCGCAGACGGTCAGAAGACGGCTCAGTGAATTCTTGGTTTCCTTCATATCTCTTCTCCCTTCGTGATGAGTTTTTTTTATTATAGCACGGCATAGGCCCGCTGTAAATTTTCCGGAAAGAAAAAGAACAGGAAATTTACGGAAAATTCACTCCCGGGTAAAGCCCGCATAGGCCGCCATCAGCACCTTTCGGCCGTACTTGTCAAAATCCACGGTCAAAAGCAAATCCTGGCCCTGCTCCTCCACCTGGGCCAGGGTTCCGGCTCCGAAACGGCGGGAGACCACCCGATCCCCCACAGCAAACTCCGTCATCAAAGGCTTTTCTTCTTTTGCAGCCGGTGACGGGGCGGGGGCCGAAGGCGCCTTTTTCCCGAATCCCCGGGAGAAATTATCCGCGCCGAAGGGCCGGTCCCCCATGGTATCATAATCGGGTCTGCTCTCCCGGCGGCCAAAGCCGCTGAAATAATCCGCCCGATCCCGTTTTTCCTCATAGCGGGCCCGGGACATCATAAGGCCCTGGCGCTCCCGGATGATATGCTCCGCCGGGATCTCATCCACAAACTGGCTGATGAGATGGGTGGAAAACTGTCCGTTCACCATCCGCCGGGCGGCACCGCTTAAAATCAGTTTTTTCATGGCCCGGGTGATGCCCACATAACAGAGCCGCCGCTCTTCCTCCAGCTCCGCTTCGTCTCCGGAAAAGAGCACCCGATCCCCGGGGAAAAGCTGCTGTTCCATCCCGGCCATATAAACTTTGGGGAACTCCAGGCCCTTGGCACTGTGCAGGGTCATAAGCACCACTTTGCCCTCCCCGGATTCCAGCTCATCCACATCCGCCACCAGGGAGGCTTCGGACAGAAACTGGCTTAAGGGCTCCAGCCCCACCTCGCCGCCAAAATCCGCCGCCTTATTCACCAGCTCCTGAAGATTCTCCCGCCGGGCCTCCGCCTCGATAGAATCCTCCTCATTCAAGGATTCGTAATAGCCGCTTTTGTGGAGGGTCCGCTCTATCAGGGCCTCCACGCTTAGGGACAGGGCCTCCATGCGCAGGCCGCTGATTAAATCCACAAACTCCCGTATCTTTCCGGCGGCCCGTTTCAGGTCCGGAATCTGCTCCGCCTGGTCCATGGCCTCCAGCAGGGAAAGGCCCCGGGCGTCGCTGTAGGCCGCCACCCGTTCCAGGGAACTGTCCCCGATCCCCCGCCGGGGCACATTCACAATGCGCCGCAGGGATACGTCATCCCGGGGATTGGCAATCAGCCGCAGGTAGGACAAAAGGTCCTTTACTTCCCGGCGCTCGTAGAAATTTATCCCTCCGATCAGTCGGTAGGGCAGGCCCTGGGCCACAAAAACCTCCTCCAGCACCCGGGACTGGGCATTGGTGCGATACAGCACGGCACAGTCCCCGTAGGGAAAGCGGTCCCGCTCCTTCACAATATCCCGGGCAATGCCCCGGGCCTCCTCCCGGGCCTCCTCGTATTCCCGCCAGATCAGCTTCTCCCCGGGCTCCTGAGAAGTCCAGAGGGTCTTTTCCCGGCGGGAGCGATTATGGGCAATGACCCCGTTGGCCGCCCCTAAAATATGGCCCGTGGAGCGGTAATTTTGCTCCAGCCGGATGACCCGGCTTTCGGGAAAATCCTTTTCAAAACCGAGGATATTGCGAATTTCCGCCCCGCGAAAACGGTAGATGGACTGGTCGTCGTCCCCCACCACACAAAGATTCCGATGTTCCCGGGCCAAAAGCTCTGCAAAACGGAACTGAGCCGGGTTGGTATCCTGGTACTCGTCAATCAGAATATAACGGAAGCGATTCCGCCAGTAGGCCAGAATATCCTCGTTTTCTTCAAAAAGCTTGACCGTGTTCAGCAGAAGATCGTCAAAATCCATGGCATTGGCCAGCATCAGCCGCCGCTGGTATTCCTGGTAAATCCGGGCGATGCGCTTTTCCCGGAAGGAGGCCGCCGTGACTTCGCTTTCCGCCAGGGAAATCATTTTATTTTTCATGGCGGAAATCTGCCGAAGCATTTCCCGTTCCCGGAACTGCTTGGGGTCGAAGTCCAGCTCCTTAATGACCCGCCGCATCAGCACCCGGCTGTCGTCCGTATCATAAATACTGAAATCTTTGCCGTAGCCCAGGCGGTCTGCTCCGCTGCGGAGGATCCGCAGGCAGGTACTGTGGAAGGTGGCCACCCAGACCTTATCCCCCTCCGGGGCAGAGGCTCTGACCCGGCTGCGCATTTCTTCCGCCGCCTTGTTGGTAAAGGTGATGGCCAGAATATTCCAGGGCCGGATGCCCTGCTCCAGTAAATAGGCCACCCGGGCCGTGAGGGTCCGGGTCTTCCCGGAGCCGGCCCCCGCCAGAATCAGCAGGGGCCCCTCCGTGGCTACAACCGCCTCCTGCTGGGGCGGATTTAAGGACATATCCTGTAAGATCATATTGCTCCTTATAAAAATCCAGAGATTGGAAAAGATGGTTTTATATTCTGATTATAGCACAATTCGGATATTTCTGGAAATAACCATCATTCAGGCTGAGGCATGTTCTTGTTATAAAAATCCAGGAAGCGCTCAAAGAGGGCTTTGTCCAAACGATGGCTCCACCTTGCTCTATCGAGGTGGCTATTTATATATTCGGCTCTGTCCTTTTTAAACCGTTCCTTGTTTTCGTCTGCGTTGCGGTCATATCCCAGCGTTTCAAACCATTTTTTAGCTTCGGCATCAAACTCATCCTTGTAGGTGTCATTGCCGTCGATAAAAAAGTCACTGTGCCCCTTATTTTCAAAATGCAGGAAGGTAAAACGTGAATCCTCCTTGTACTTCTCGTAATACAGATTGTATCCGTAAGAAACAGGAACCACATCATCATCCTCGCTGTGGGCTATCATAATCGCCGCTTTACTTTTTTCAAAGCCATCCATTGCCGTGCTGGTGGCATACGTTCCGTATTTGAACCATTCGTGGAGCTTCACAAAGGGCATCATAGCATAAATCACATCCCCTGCCGTTTTCTTGCCCACTGCTTCGAATAAATCAGAGGGACGGTTGCAGCCACAACAGGCAATAACAGCTTTTACTTCGGGATGATACGCAAGTACGCTGCACACGCTATAGCCCCCCCAACTGTGTCCAAAAAGGCCTATCGGAAGCGCCGGGAAGTTACCGCTCTCTTTCACAAACGAGATAGCATAATCAAGATCGACCACCCCTTGTGGAAAAGCACCCACACCATCCCCCTCGCTGGCATCGTTTCCGGTGGCATCATAGGCGAACACATAGTACCCGTTCTGTGCGAAATAATTCGCACAATCCATGTAGGAGTTGTGACCACCTCCATATCCGTGAGCAAGGATGATTATGCCCCGTTGATTGCTGCCTGCGCTGTACAGATATCCGGCCAGCCTTTGCCCTTTGTCTGAGGAAAACTTGTATTGCGTGCATTGCAGACCATCGAAGTCCTCTACAAGCAGCTTCAAGGGTTCGTAGGAACATAAGCGCTGATTGACATTTTCATCGTAAATGCTAACTGTTAATATCCACCATGCGCTTATCAGCAGGAGCAGGATGTCCAGCACAATGACCAAGGTTTTCTTCTTAACTTTTCTCATGCAGCATATGACCTCTTTTTTCACGTTCTCTCGTTGTTTTGGGACTGTAAAAACGACCAAATAATCGAAGAATCCTATGAACCACTATATTTTAAGGTTCTTCGACTCGCTTTGTTTACTCAGGATGACAGGTTTTTTCGCAATCCCTTTCTTCCGGGAAGCTCAATAAAATATATAGCCGCCCTTCCCGATACTTGGCCTGCATTGTTCCCTGCATACGTTCCACAAAGGCTTTAGCAATGGCCAGTCCCAGGCCGGTGGAGTTTTGAGCATTTTCCACGGTATAAAAACGCCCGAATAGCCGCTCCGCTTCCAGAGCCGAAAGACCCGCCGCCCCGTTGGCAAAGCAAATCATCCCCGAATCATCCAGGGAAATGCTTAAATCCCCGTCGCTGTACTTTAAGGCGTTGCTCATTAAATTGGAAAAAACCCGCTCCATCTGCATTTTGTTCAGAGACCGGAGAATACGTTTTTCACTGATATCCACTGTCAGGGCAATGCCCTTTTCCTCTAACGCCCCATGGTATTGCAGGATGCAATCCTCCAGCATCCGATTCACATCCACGGTCTCTAAGGGCAGTTCCTCTTCCTCGCCGGCACTGATAAGGGAATAGGCAAACATTTCCTCGCACAGCTTCTTCATATGCCCGGTTCTTTCCTCAATAATGGAAAGATATTTCCCGGCCGTCTCGCTTTTTTCCTCTGCCTTTAACAGTTCCAAATAGCCGCTGATGGCCGTCAGAGGGGTACGAAGATCATGGGAAATATGGGTGATGGCGCTTTTCAGCTCCCGATCCCCCTGATGGTACAAAAGGTAGGCCTGGCGCTGCTTTTTCAGGGCCTCGTTCATGTCCGAAGCCAGCCTGCACAGGTCTCTGTCCCGGCTGCTGACGCTAAGCAATCCGTTGCTCTCTCCTCCGGAACGGTCCGAAAAATCCTTGCGGATCTGCCGCAAAGATTGTTTCATGGCCCGGATTTTTAAAATCAGCAGGGCTGTAATGATGCCCAGCCCCGCCAGCAGATATTCCATGGAATGGCTCCAAATCAATCAATACTTCTTTTATTCAGCCCCAAAGAGCCCAAGAGCAAAGCTCCGGCCATAAGAACCAGGGACACCGGAATCTGAAGGAGGGGGTTGTTTAGGCCCTCATCCGCCAGGCCGCTTCCCGCAAAGCATTGTCCTATGGCGGAAGTATTATACAGGAGTGCCACTAACTTATGCAAGACGGGGCGGCCCATGGAAATGGAATATAATAAATTCCCCGCCAGGGTGCCCACAAAAGTCATATAGAATATGGTGCCGGTAAAAATGATTCCCTGGCTCTGCTTTCTCAAACGAAAGCAAATGGCCTGAATCACCGCAATAAAGGCGGCATTAAACAGCAGGGACTTCAGGCAGAAGAAAAGCAGGCTTCCGCTGAGGGCCACGCCCCCTGCCAGGGCCCCCAGCAGCCAGGAAAGGGTCATGCCCCCCAGGGCTGCCAGAAGGCTCAGGTAGTGGCCCCCCAAAACCGCCTTTTGGCTGTGGCCGGCCATCACCTTGTTTCTGAGGATTCCGTCCGCCCATTCGCTTCCCAGGAACAGCCCCACAAAAAAGGAGAAATAAAAGGAAATTCCGGCGTTTAATAAAATAGCCACCTTTTCCGCCTCGTATTTTTCCAGCTGAGGAATGGGGCGGACCAGCAGAAACCAGGCGGTAAAGCCCAGCGCCAGCAGGCACCCGGCCCAATATAGTTTATGACGGCCCAGACGATATAAGTCGATTTTTACTAAATCCTTCATTTCAAATCCTTTCTGGAAAAAACTAACAGGCCCGCCGTCAGGGACAGCAAAATCAACACGCCGCTTCCCCAAAAATAAGAGGCATTGTCCCACCGGGGCAAATCAGTCAGATGAGCAAAGGGAAGGAAACGGTCGATCCCTTTATATATTTTCAGGGTAGCACCGGACACCTTGGGAATACCGCTTTCCGTATACAGGGCATCCATAATGACCGTCATAGCAACTTTCATGATTATTGCCACGGCCCCCGGTAATATGAAAGCGGCTTTGCTGGTGCAAAAGCAGAAATACAGGGCCGTAAAAAAGAGGCTGACGGCCATAGACGCCAGGGCGGAAATGGCGGTCAGTCGAATCAGTTCGCTCCCCTGCAGGTTCCAGACCGCTCCCAGCAGCAGGGGCAGGATACAGGCACCCAGCAGGGCAATCAACTGCAACAGCAGGGCCAGGAGGGCGTGGAGCAGGCAATAGGACAGGAAAATATGGCTTCTTTTCTGCCCGGAAATCAGCTTATTTCTTACAATGCCTTCCCCCACTTCCTCGTGTAAAAGACTTGTTATCAGCATGGCCAGAAGAATGGCTGCCATGGAGGAATAAACGGTAAATACCGCCAGAGAAACCTGGTAAGAATCCCCCGTAGCCTGGGCCAAAATGAATAGGAACAGCCCCACCAGAAAGGGGGTCAGGGCGGCAGAGCCCAAAGCCAGGAGCCAAAAACGCTTGGTGATGCAATATCTTTTGATATCCACCCGCAGCAGATTAAGCATGGCGGTCCCCTCCCACCAGGGAGATGAAAAAGGCCTCCAGGCTCTCGTCATGCTCCTCCATGGAGAAGATGACGCATCCGGCTTCGGCAAAGCGGGCGGCGGTTTCGGAGAAGTTCAGACTGCCATAGACATCCGCCAGCTTCTGGTCGATGATCTTGTATTCCAGGCCCAGCCCTTCCATAATGCGGGCCAGAATCCGGGTATCCTCCACCTTCATGCGGACGCATTTGCGGCATTCCCGCTCCAGCTCCTGGGCACTCATTTCCCGGAGAATCCGCCCCCCGTCAATAAAGCCGTAATGGGTGGCCAGCTTGGACAGCTCCTCTAAAATATGGCTGGAAATCAGGAGGGTGATGCCCTGCTCCCGATTCAGTTTAAGGAGCAGTTCCCGCATCTCCACAATCCCCTGGGGATCCAGACCGTTGGTGGGTTCATCCAGTACCAGAAAATCCGGATGGCCACAGAGGGCCACGGCAATGCCCAGCCGCTGTTTCATACCCAGGGAGAACTTTCCGGCCTTTTTCTTGCCCGCCTGCTCCAGCCCCACCAGCTTCAAAAGCCCGGGGATATCCCCATAATCCGGCAGTCCCAGATTCAGGCACTGGAGCTTTAAGTTATCTTGGGCGCTGAGGTCTTTATAGATGGCCGGAGCCTCCACCACCGCGCCGATTCTTTTCCGTAAAGGGGGCAGGGCGGTGTCCGTGTTCTTCTTGCCAAAAAGCTCATAGCTTCCGGCACTGGGAAATTGCAGGCCGCACATAAGCCGCATCAGGGTAGTCTTGCCGGCTCCGTTTTTTCCCACAAAGCCGTAAATGCTTCCCTGGGGGACGGCCATATTCACAGCTTCCAGGGCCTTGAAGCTCCCGTAATATTTGCAAAGATTGTCTGCCTTGAAAATGTACTCCATCTTGCTTCCTCCTTCTTCGCAAATAAAGCATAAGCCGGCAGGGTCAATAAAGGGGCCCGGAAATCGTCAAAATATGGTCAAGATTTGAGGAGTGTCATTCTGAACCGCAGGCGAGAGAATTGTTTTACTCATGTTTCATGAAGTGAAAGCCGATCCCGTATATCCCTTCTATATAATCCATCCCCGACAGGGCCAGAAGCTTTTTGCGGATATTGCTGATGTGCTGCTTTAGAGAGCGCTCTGTGCAGTCCAGGGTGGCGTCGGCTATCTGATCCAGGATGCTGCTTTTCCCTATGGGACGCCCCGCATTCAGCATCAGCACCTCCAGAATGGCGCACTCGGTTTTGGTAAGGGTTGCCTGTTTATCGCCCATACTGACGAACATCAGCTCCGTATCCAGCAGGAGGCCGGAGGCTTTGATGGTTTTATCCCGGGAGGGCTGAGGCGTTTTTCTAAACTGCACCACGATGCGGGCCAGCAGTTCCTTCAGCTCAAAGGGCTTGGTTACATAATCCGCCGCCCCCGCCAAAAGCAGATTCACCTTGTGGGAAATATCCGTTTTGGCGCTCATCACAATCACCGGGATGGACCGGATTTTCGGAAGCAATTCCTCCCCGGAAAGCCCCGGCAGCATCAAATCCAATAAAATCAAATCCGGGCTTTCCTTTTCCAGAAGCATGGCTGCCTCTGTGCCGGAATAGGCCCGAAGCGTGCGATAATTCTCTTTTGCCAAGGCTTCCTCCAGCATATTTCCGATATGGATATCATCGTCCACAATCATAATCTGCCTGTTCATATCCCTGCGCTCCTTTGATTTGGCTGTCCCCGGGCTTTTTGAAAAAGGCGGCGCCGCAGCGCCGCCTCTCTTTACGTAATACTCTTATTCCGCCGGAGCCGGTTCTTCCGTAGCCGGATGAATCGTGATGCCCTGTACATGGGGCTGAGGGCCCTCATACCAGTACAAAAAGGCTTCAAGATCCACCATGTCGCCTATTTCAAGGCTCTGGACCAGGGCATACAGCTCCGAGTCTGCATCCCATTCATCGGTTTCCACCACCAGGTTCAGGGTTTCTTCGCCCACCTGGACATTGAAGTAGATATCGTCTCCCTCACTGCCGGAGCCGTTCCACTTATACAGGAAAGGAGCTTCCGCTTCCTGGCCCTCTTCCCCATACTGGGAAGCCACCACCGTGGCGCCCTTTAAGGAAACCAGACGGTTCATCAGGGAGGACAGCTTCTCATCCCCCAATTTGTTGGTGATGTCGATGGCATCCGCCCGGAAAGGCTCGTAGCGGCGGCCCTGGGCGGGCAGTAGCTCAAAGCCGGCTTCCTCGTCGTTTTCGGCGTTGATTTCGATTTCGCCGTTATAGTTGGCCGTGTGGCCCGTGACCCTGATCCAACTGCCAAGGGACAGCTTGTCATACTCCTCCCGGCTCATGGCCATTCGGTAGACATAATAGGCGCCGGCATAATCATCCAGCAGGAAGGAGCAGTTTCCGTATTCCTCATTGTAGGCCGTAAGCACCTGAATGGCACCTTCGATTACCACCTTGGACTGTGCCTCGGCGGCCAGGTATTCCTGATAAGTCATCACGCCCTCGCCCTTGGCATAGAGTTCGTCCTCGGCAAAAATCACATGGGGCTGAGGGCCTTCATACCAGTACAGGAAGGCGTTGATATCCAGCACATCACCGATTTTCAGATTCTGAATGGTTTTGTACAGCTCGGTATCGGCGGAAAATTCGTCGCTTTCCAGCACCAGGGTCAGCTCCTGACCGTTTACCAGCACCTTGAAGTAGATATCATCTCCCTCGGAGCCGGCGCCGTTCCATTTGTAGAGGAAGGGCAGGATTTCGGGCTCCTCATTCTCATCTGCCGCCGCTTTGATGGAGGGCAGCACCACCGCAGCCCTTAATTCGATCTGGCTGTTTTGATGGAAAAGCTGAGCCGCTTCGTTGCCCGCCAGGTTGCGCCAGGCAATGGCATCGGCAAAGAAGGCATCCCCCTCCAGCAATTCGAAGCTGGCATCGTTCTCGGCGTTGATTTCGACTTCGCCGTTAAAGTTGGCCTTATAGCCCTTCACCTGAATCTTCTGACCGGGCACCAGGCGTTCCGCCTCTTCGGCTGTAACAGGCAGACGATAAACGAAATAGGCGCCGGCTTCATCCGCCAGGAAAAGGTTGACATTGCCGTATTCCGCATTGTAGGCCGCCAGCTGGATCCAGGCTTCCACCACCACTTCTTCGTCATCTTCTGCCAACAGATAGCGGCCGTAGCTCATGGCCCCCTCGGAGGTCTTGACGTAGGCGTCGCTGCTGACAGCCACCACATGGGGCTGCGGACCCTGGTACCAATACAGGAAAGCTTCAATGTCGATGACATCTCCCACCTTCAAAGACTGTACAGCCTGATATACCTCCGTATCCGGACCGAATTCGTCGCTTTCCACCACCAGAACGCAGGAATTTCCAGACACATTGACTACAAAATAAATATCGTCTCCTTCAACACCGGAACCGTTGTGCCGATACAGGAAAGGCAGGGCTTCCTCCTCCCCTTCCTTATGGGAGGGCATCACCACAGCTTTTTCCAGAAGAACCCGATGATTCATCAACTGGCGGAGGCTTTCCTCGTGATTCATAATCCAGCTGATGTTCGTCAGGGGACGAGCCCCGGAGCTCTTGCCGGGGAGAAGCTCGAAGCTGGCCTCTTTCCCGTCGATTTCGAGTTCTCCTTCAAAGGCGGTCTTATAGCCCTTTACCCGAATCAGCTGACCGGGCACCAGGGTCTTGGCCTCCTCTTCCGTGACATTCATGCGGTAAACATAGTAAGCACCGCTGGTTTTGCCGGAGAGGAACAGGCTGATATTGCCGTATTCCGCATTGTAAGCCGCCAGCTCAACAATTCCGTCCACGGTGACCTGGGTATCCAATTCCGCGGCCAGGAATTCTTCGTAACTCATGGCCACATCGCTGGGCTGCTCGGAAATAGCAAGGCCGGTGACCAGAGGCAGCGGGCCCTTATTATATTCGTGGTTGTTCCAGCTCAGGAAGGCTTCCACATCCAGCACATCGCCGAGGGACAGATTTCTGACGGCCTCATAAACGGAGCTGCCGGGGGCAAAGAATTCACTTTCCACCATCATCAGCATGCTGACGCCGCCACAGGAGATGGTAAAGAACAGGTCGTCGCCCTCTTTGCCGGTGCCGTTGGATTTGTAAAGGAAGGTTTCTTCCTTTCCGGTGGTTTCGTTTAAGGAGGCCACCACCGTGGCGCCGTTCAGAAGGACTTTGCGGTTCATGGCGGTCATCATCAGTTCTTCAATCCCCAGGAAATCAGTGATATTCTGAGGAATGGCCATGTAAAAGCCTTCCAGAGCGGCCATTTTACCGTCGGTGATTTCGGTTTCTCCGTTAAAGTTTGCCTTGATGCCTTCCACCCGGATTTTGGCGCCGGGCAGCAGAGCGGCGGCTTCCTCCGCCGTGACATTCATCCGGAACACGTAATAAGCGCCGTCGGGATCCGCCAAAAACAGATTGGCAATGCCGGAATCCGCATTATAGCTTAACTGCTGGATATAGCCCTCAATGACCACCGGGGTATCCTGGGCCGCCGCCAGATAGGCTTTGTAATCCATTACGCCCTCGGATTTTTCCCGGGCATCCGCCGGCAGGACCCGGCTGATATGGGGCTGGGGCCCCATATACCAGTAGAGGAAGCCCTCCAGGCTGATCATATCACCGATCTGCAGCTTCTTAACGGCCTGGTAGACCTCGGTTTCGGGGCCGAATTCACTGCTTTCCACCACGAGTTTGCAGGCGCTTCCGCCCACCTGTACGGTGAAATACAGATCATCTCCCTCGTTGCCGCTGCCATCGTGTCCATACAGGAAGGGAAATTCTTCCTTTGCCTTGTTCAGGGTGGGCACCACCGTCACATTGCTGATGGAAATCCGGCGGCTCATCAGGCTGCTTAGGTCCTCTCCCAGAGCCAGGGCGGCCGTTACATCTGTGTTTTCGCTGATGTAGGTATCTCCGTCCACCGCTTCAAAGGTGGCATTTTCGATTTCCACCAATCCTTCAAAGGCGGTTTTAAAACCGGTGATCCGCAGTTTTCTGCCCACTTCCAGGAGCTTGCTCTCCTCCGGGGTCACAGCCATGCGGTATACAAAATAGGCACCGTCCGCATCTGCCAGATACAGGCTGGCGTTGCCGTATTCCGCATTGTAAGCCGCCAACTGGACCCAGGCTTCGATCACCACCTCGGTATCCTTCTCGGCAGCCATAAATTGCTCATAGCTAAGGGCAGCCGGCTGGGGGGCTGTGGTGGGCTCCTCCGTGGTGGATTCCGCTGTGGTGGTTTCGGAATCCGGGGTGGTGACATCCGGGTTCCTGTTACAGGCCGCCAGAGACAGCACCAACACTGCCGACAGCAGTAAGATCAACAGTTTTTTCATG
This sequence comes from uncultured Lachnospiraceae bacterium, assembly GCA_902783765.1. GTDB lineage: Bacteria > Bacillota > Clostridia > Lachnospirales > Lachnospiraceae > UBA6987. The sequence goes on along the minus strand of CACZSB010000130.1, from coordinate 2,567 downwards.
TCTTTTCTCCTCTTGTTTATCAATAAACTCGAACAGGGCCTTTTTGACCGCTAATATTATAGCCGAGTTTTGTGAAAAATCAATGATTATTCCCTGTCCTTCTTCTTTTTCAGGGTCATGAAAAGGGCGGCGCCCCCCAAAAGGAGCCAGCTGCCGGCCAGGGTAATCAGCAGCGCTTTGGCGGTGCCGGGCAGGGGCCCCAGATCCCGGGAATCCTGCTTGTCGGCTCCCTGGGAAGGGCTGCTTTTCCCCGGGTCCGGCGCGGTGCCCGAAGGATTTACCTCCCCGGGGTCGGGGGCGGTGGGGGTCACCTGTATTTCGCTGAGTTTATAAAGCTGACTCACATCTGCGAAGAGCTTTTCCAGGTATTCATTGCTTAAAGCCGTCCCGGCGTCATTCAGGCTGATTTGCTTTCGCCGGGTGGCCTTGGCCACATTTTCGATTAGGGTGCCCGCCGTATCCCGCACCGAGGTGGAGCCGTCGAAAACCGGGGTGATAAAGGTGTTTTCCGCATTATCCAGCACCATTTTTGAGACGGCAATTTTAATATCATAATATAGATTATTGTCTTCTCCAGCCCGGGCCAGATAATCCTGGTAAGCCACGGATTCCACCGCCTTGGCGGTGACGGGCACATAGCCCTCGGTTTGGGCATAGGCCACCTGGACCTCGTTGGTCAAAAGATATTGGGCAAAGAGCCAGGCTGCCAGCACCTCCTGGGGATCCGCCTTGTTAAAAAGGCACAGGGAGGGGCCCTGGGAGATCATTTGAGGATTCTCCGTATCAAATTGAGGCACGGGCCGCACCAGGGTTTCAAATTGGGCCACATCATTGCTGTGGATATCCATCAGAGGGGCGTTGGAGCCGATCCAGGTGGCCCCGGCGGTGGAATCGATGGCAAAAAGGCAGCGGCCCGCATTGAAGAAATTCCCGGGATAGCCGTCGATTTTAAAGGTGGAAAAGGCCCGGGTATTCACATGCCGGTAAATGGTAAAAAGCAGTTCCCGGGTGGTATCGTTAAATAGCTGCACCTCCCCGGTCTCCAGGGCGTAGCCTGCCCCTTTTTGCTTTAGCATCTGGATCATCATATTGTCCGTGGATTTATATATAAAGGGTATCATGACCTTTTGGCCGTTTACCTTAAATATATCCCCGTCCTTTTCCATGGCCTTTTCCGAAACCTCCCAGATCCAGTCCCAGCTGACGATTTCCGGAATCTCATAGCCCATGGCCTCCACGTAGGTCTTGTTGATATATAAAGCCTCGGAGGAGCGCATAAAGGGCAGATCGTACTGATGACCGGAAAAGAAGCCTTCCTCCATGAATTTATCAATCATTTCCCCCTGGTCGGGGCCGTCAAACAGCAGCTTTTTTCCGCCGAAGCCGTAATCCGGATCTGCCATGTAATCGTCCATCGCCACCACCATATCCCGGCCCTTTAAATAAGTGGCAATATGGTCCGGATAGGAAATACACAGGTGGGGAGTGGTATTGGTGGCAATATTTGTAATCACATCCCGGTAAATTTTCCCGTAATCGGAATAAAAGCGGATATTAACCGTGATATTGGGATACAGGGCTTCGAAGTCCTCCTTGGCCTTGTTATAAATCCGGATCTGGGTAAGATTGGAATCGTTTTTCGCCCAAAACTCAATGGTATATTTTTTCTGAGTATTCAATTCCAGGCCCAGTCCCGGCGCCTGGGTTTCAGGCTCCGGAGCGGTGGTCTCTGCCCCGGCAAAAGAGGTTTCCCCCTGGGGATTGGGGGCTTCCGTGGGAGGCGCACTGCTTTCCCGGGGGGCCGTCTGACCATGGCAGGCCCCCAGCATCAGCAGGCAAAAGAGCATTAAGAAGGCAAAGCTGACGCGCATTTTTCTCATCCCTTTGTCCCTCCTCTGGAAACTCCGGCCATGATTTTCTTGCGGAAGATCAGGAACAGGACGATCAGGGGCAGGGAAATCACCACCACCGCCGCCATCATGGCCGGAATATTGTCCCGGCCGAAGCCGCTTTCCCGAATCTGCTGGATGCCATTGGATACCAAAAAGAAATTCTGATCCGTGGTGATCAGCCGGGGCCACACATAGGAATTCCAGCATTCGATGACCTTCAGAATCACCACGGTGATGATGGTTGGCCGGCAGATGGGCACCATCACCTTAAACAAAAAGCCCAAATCTGTGCAGCCGTCCATTTTGGCGGCCTTATACAGATCCTCCGGCACCTGGGCAAAGTTCTCCTTTAGCAGGTAGATATAAAAGACCGAGGTCACCGAGGGAAGGATCAGCCCCAGGAAGGTGTTGCGCAGGTCCCAGTTGGTGATGGTAACATAATTGGTGATGATCACCAGCTCCCCGGGGATCATCATTAAAGCCAGAAAGAGGGTAAATACCAGGTTTTTCCCCTTAAACTCCAGCCGGGCGAAGGCATAGGCCGCCAGGATGATCACCGCCAGCATCAGGGCGGTGGTGGCCAGGGTGAAAACCAGGGTGTTTAAGAAATAGCGCCTCAGGGGCACCGCTGTAAAGGCTTCCCCATAATTTTCCAGGGTGGGGGCGGTGGTAAAG
>CACZSB010000129.1 GCA_902783765.1 uncultured Lachnospiraceae bacterium | reverse complement strand
TTGGCCTCATCCGCCATCACAGAGGCGGTTTCCCGCTTGACCTCTGCCAGATCACCGGTCAGTTCCCGCAGGTCCTGCTCAATCATCTTCTGGGGATCCTCCGCCTTATCCAGCAGGGCATTGATGTTGGAGGAAATAATGTCCTTAAAACGTGACAGGATGCTCATAGCTATTTTTCCTTTCTGCTTTATCCGGAGTCCTTCATGGAATATGGCTCCGCTGCTCCTATTATTTTACGGAATCTTTTTCCTTCCGTCAAGGTTTAAAGGGGGCTTCACAGAAGTTTCACCTTCCCCCTTTGCTCCGCTGTTTTTCCGCTCTGCCATTCGGTCAGCTCGCCAGGCCTTTCTGAAATCCAGCACAATCAGCAACACAAAGACCGCCAGCATCAGACTAAGGGCAATAATCCAGGGGCTCCGGTCCTTCACATCCATGATATTCCGTGCCGTATTGCGGAAAACATCGGAATACATCTGATCCCGCCGACTGGAGGAATACTCTTCGCTGAAATAAGCGGATTCCAGATACTCCAGCAATATATCCACCGCTTCCTGGTCCATCAGCTTTTCCGCGGCGCTGCCCACCCGGCAGCTGGCCTGATAACCGGCGTAGGTCTGCTCGTTTTCGTAAATCAGCAGCAAAAGATGGGCCTCATCCCGGAAAAGGGTGGTGTAGAGCATCTCCGCATAATTCTCCATGGCGAAGCTGTCCGGTGCCCCGGGGGTGCCCAGGCTGCTTGTTAAGTACAGATAGGGCTGGATGCCGGTCTGATTATAAAAGTATTTCATTCCCTTCTGGAGGGTGGCATTGTTCCGTCCCAGGCGGTCGGTATTGTCCGTGTAAAAGCCGGTTTCCGTCACCAGCCCCGAGGCCAGCCGGGTCCGCCGGGTGGCCGAATCCTTCACATCGCTACTGCCCTTTAAATTGCTGCCGCAGGATACCGCCAAAAGCGCCACCAGCATAACAAGGGTAAATGTCAGGGTAAGCCAAATCCACAGGCCCTGATTCTCCCGCTGTTCCCGACGCAGGCGCAGGCGGATTCTTTTCCGTCCCTTCTTATTATCCTTCAGCTTGTTCATTCTTTCGCTGTGTCGGCGCCGGGGTTCACCAATTCCCCATCCCGCCAGATCCGTTCCAGGTCGTACCACATCCGGTCTTCCTTGGAAAAGATATTCACCACCACGTCACCGTAATCCAGCAGCACCCAGCGGCCGCCCCGAAGACCCTCCCGGCTGCGGCAGGGAATGCCCGCCCGGGCCATGACCTCCTCTGCGGCGTCCACCAACGCATCCACATGGGGGGTGTTATTTCCGTGGGTGATTAAGAAATAGTCCGCCAGGTCGCTGACCTTGCGAATGTCGATCACCGAGATTTCCTGTCCCTGCTTCTCAGCCAGGGCCTGGTAAAGGGTCTCCATCTGTTCCTTGGGACTTAATTTCATAAAAACTCCTTTTGAACTTTATAATATTCCATGACCTCCAGGGTCACCGGGTCGATGTCCTCCTCCCGGGATTCCAGGTAGCGGAAGGTATTTTCCGCCATGAAGCTCACCGCATGATTCAAATCCGTGTAGGCAATCCGCCGGGCCTTGTCCAGATTCACCATATGACTCCGGAAGGGCTCGATATAATCCGCCACATATACGATCTTTTCCAGTTCCGTCATTCCCGGCCGGCCGGTGGTATGCCAGCGGATGGCGCTCAAAATCTCCTCGTCGCTGACACCGAAAAGCTGCTTGGCCATACGGGCCCCCGCAGGTGCATGGGCCAGAGCGTTGTGGGCGTTGTTTTCCGTGCGGCCGCAGTCGTGGAGCAGCCCCGCCAGCCGGGCCTTTTCCAGGGGTACATTCCGGTAGGCATCCGCCAGCAGCATGGCCATATGCATCACCCCCAGACAATGCTTGACCCGACGGGGGGTGAGCAGGGTCGTCAGTCGCTCATAGCATTCATATTCCAGGGGGCCGGCCCCCGCCCGCTCCAGCAATTCCCTGTCACTGAGTTCCTGTAAAGGGCGGTACAGATGGTGTCTTTTCATATAATCCAGCACCTCCGGAGGCACAAGACCGGGCTCAAGGCTTCCGGTCCCGTGGTCCCGGCGGACCTTGGTGGAGGAAATGGGATAATCGTTCCAGGGGATAAAACGGATGTCCGCACCGTAGCGTTCCCGAAGGGCTCCAGCCGTTTGCTGCAGGGAATCGGAGCTCACCTGTTCCTGACGGCCCGCCACCAGAAGAATCACGGAATTGCAGATCAGCTCCGGCTCCTCCCAGTATTTCAGACTGTTTAGGGTATCTGCCCCCACCACATAATACCAAACCACCTCCGGAAAGGTGGCATTGAGCTGGGCAAAGGTTTTGGATGTGTAAGTGGAACCCGGCTGCGCACATTCCCAGTCGGAAAAGCGGAACTTATCCTGCCCTTCGATAGCCAGCCTGACCATGGCCTCCCGGTGATACTTTTCCGCCCGCAGGCCCGTCAGGGAACGGTAATTATTAGAACCGGAGGGCATGAACCAGACCTCATCCAGATGCAGGGCCCCCAGGGCTCCCTGCCCCAGTCTGAGATGGCCCCCATGGATGGGGTCAAAGGTCCCCCCCACCACGGCGATATGCTTTTCTGTTTTGTTCACGGCAGTTCGATTACCTTTTTAGTTTTGGAGGGGCGATATAGCACGATTTTACGGCCGATAACCGTCACCAGCTGAGACCGGGTCCGCCCTGCCAGGGCCTCCGCCGTATTACGCAAATCCTCAAAACAATTCTTCAGCACGGCGATCTTTACCAGTTCCCGGCTTTCCAGGGCTTCGCTGACGCCGGTGCACAGTTCCGGGGTCAATCCCCCCTTCCCGATTTGGAAAAGAGCATTTTCCTTACTGGCCAAACTCATAAGATAGCTGCGCTGCTTGCTTGTTAATGCTGTCATAATTCTTTACTCCCTGTGCCCTTAAGGGCACGGACTTAGTGTAGCAGATTTTTTTCCCGATGTCATGTTTTTTCCGCTCCTGCCCTTGCCTTTTTGGACAGACCTGTTATACTTGATGGGCGAAAAAGCATACAGGGAGGTTTATCATATGGAAATCACAAAGGAAACACTCATCGGAGATCTCATTGCCGAGGATTACGGCTGCGCCACGGTTTTAATGGGCGCCGGCATGCACTGTGTGGGCTGTCCCGCCTCTCAAATGGAGACCATTGAGGAAGCCTGCATGGTCCATGATATGGATGCGGATCAGCTGGTGGCGGTGCTGCAGGAGTATTTCAGCGCCAAAAATCCTCAGGAATAAATATTCCCCCGCACCATTCCATAAAAGCACCCC
>CACZSB010000128.1 GCA_902783765.1 uncultured Lachnospiraceae bacterium | reverse complement strand
TTCCGCACGGTGGTTAAGGACTTTCTGGCGAAGACCCGCACCACCTCGGACTTGGAGAGCATGGGGGGGCTGGAGAGTTATACGGATAAATATTTAAGTGAAAGACTCATCCAGGGAGAAAGCTATATGGACAATGATTTCTGCCGCTGGGTCTTTTCCGAAAAATCCCGGGAAGAGGCGGTTTTCCAGGTGGAAAGCGAGACCACCAAGGCGACGGTGGCCTACTGCCTGATGAAAAAGCCTTACCGGGATGAGACGCCCCTGGTGGACGTGCGGCATATCCTGATCGGCCTGAAGGCCTACGGCGGAAATTATGAGGAAATATCCGCAGCACGTCAGGAAGCGGAGCGGGTGATGCAGGAGTGGCTGGAAAAAGGGGGCAGCGAAGAGAGCTTTGCGGACCTGGTATCCCGTTATTCCAGTGATAGCGGCTCCGTATCCAACGGCGGTCTTTATGCCAATGTGGAGATGGGTGACATGGTCGAAAGTTTCAATAACTGGATTTTCGATGAAAGCCGGAAAGCAGGAGATTACGGAATTGTGGAAACTCCCTACGGTGCCCATATCATTTATTTTGTACGGAAAAGTCTGCGCTGGAAGGTTCAGACGGATGACGCCCTGTTCTCCGAGTTTTATAACAGCACCCGGGATAGTTTTATGGAGAAGTATCCCATCGAAACCAAGGATGAGGTCTTAAATGCCATCAACTGGTAAGGGCAGCGCCGAAAGCTTTGTGATAGGCCTGACCGGAGGGGTAGGTGCCGGCAAGAGTCTGGTGCTGAAGCTTTTGGAAGAAAGATGGGGGGCTCTGGTGCTGGAAGCAGACAGCATCAGCAAGTCCTTGATGGAACCCGGGGAAATGGCCTACGACCCTCTGGTGAAATTGCTGGGCCGGGACATCCTGGCTTCTTCCGGGGCCATTGACCGAAACAAAATGGCCGCCCGGATATTCCGGGATCCGGATATTTTGCAGGCGGTAAACGGGCTGCTGCATCCTGCCACCTTTCAGGCGGTGCAGGAAAGAATATACAAGGCCAATGGCAGACTGGTGGTTTATGAATCCGCGCTGCCCCGGGAAGCCCGTTTTTCGGAGCTTTGCCAAAAGATATTATATGTTTATGCCCCCCGACGCCTCCGTCAGGAACGGCTGGAAAGCAGCCGGGGCTACAACCCGGAAAAAACTCGGGCTATTATGAAAAACCAGCTGACGGAGCAGGCCTATCGCGAGATGGCGGACAGTGTGCTGGACAACAGTAAAAGTCCGGAATCGGCGCTACGGGGTTTGAGCAGAATCCTGCTTCGCTGGGGGATTCAGGCACCATGAAACTTAAGTTTTGTACCTTGGCCAGCGGCAGCGAAGCCAACTGTTCCTTTGTGGAGATAGGCGGGAAAAAGCTTTTGGTGGACGCCGGCTTATCCTTTAAAGGACTGGTAAAGGCCCTGGAGGACAGGCAAATCGGGCCCTCCGAACTGGACGCCCTGCTTTTGACCCACGAGCATGGGGATCATGTAAAGGGCCTGCCCCTGCTGCTGAAAAAGCTGGAACTGCCGGTTTATTGCACCCGGGGCACTTTTGAGGGCTTGTTTAAACAGGCACTTTTCGAAAGGATTCCCAAAGAACCCTTTCGCATGATCCAGGGGGGAGAAAGCTTCACCATGGGCGATGTGATCATTACGCCCCTGCCCCTCAGTCATGACGGGGCTGAGCCGGTGGCCTATCGGCTGGATTCCCAGGAGGCTCACTGCGCACTGGTTACGGATCTGGGCTGTCCGGGAGATCTGGCGGCAGCCTTACAGGGGTTGGATGTGCTGCTCCTGGAAGCCAATCACGATAGGCGCATGCTGGAAAGCGGTCCCTACCCCTACAGTCTGAAGCTGCGGATTGACGGAGATAAGGGCCATTTATCCAATCTGGATGCGGCCCGGCTGCTGGCGGATCTGACGCACCCGGGGCTGCAGGCAGTGCTGTTGGGCCATATGAGCCGGACCAATAATTACCCGCCCCTGGCCCTGGAAACCGTAAAGGCCTTTCTGGACAGCCAGGCCGTGGCGGCAGTCCCACGACTGATGGCGGCTCCGGCCCGGGAACCCTCGGAAATGATTGCCTTTTAGAAAGGGAAAAGGGCCTGATATGAGCCAAATTGCCCCAGAAAGAAGAGCCCGAATCCGAAGCCTGCTTCAGGAAAAAAGCTTTGCTTCCCAGCGGGTGCTGGCCCAAAGCCTTAAGGAACAGGGACTGAATATTTCCCTTTCCACCCTGTCCCGGGATCTGAAGCGGATGGGGGTGATTCGAAGGGGTCCCCGGGGCGGGAAAGAGCTGGCTTTGCCGGCCAAAGAACAGAGCCCTTTCGGGCTGGCGGCTGTGGTCAGTCAGCAGGGACATTTACTGACCCTGGATTTGTCGGAGCCTTTGGCCGTGGACCCGGCAAGGATTCAAAGCCGGCTGGAGAGCCGGGGCCTTTTGGGCATTATCCCCCGGGGCCATCAATGGATGCTGGTCTGCCGGGATGAGGCAGCTGCCTTACAAATTAAAGAATTGGTAACGAACCTTTAGGTTCGGGGAAGAGAAACGAATGGCAAATATTCTGGAACTGGTCAATATATCCAAGTCCTTTGACAACGAGCTGATTCTGGATGAACTGAATCTGGAAATCAGGGAGAATACCTTTATGACCCTTCTGGGGCCTTCAGGCTGCGGAAAAACCACCACATTGCGGATCATCGGGGGTTTCACCCGCCAGGATTCCGGCCAGGTGCTTTTCCAGGGCAAGGATATCACGGAGCTGCCCCCCAATAAGCGGCAGTTCAATACGGTTTTCCAGAAATATGCCTTGTTTCCCCATATGAATGTGGGAGAAAATATTGCCTATGGCCTGAAGATTAGCGGCAAAAGCAAGAGCTATATCGATTCCAAAATCGAATATGCCCTCAAGCTGGTGAATATGGACGGCTACCGAAATCGGGCGGTAAGCGCCCTGTCGGGGGGGCAGCAGCAGCGGATTGCCATTGCCCGGGCCATTGTGAACGAACCAAAGGTTCTGCTGCTGGATGAACCCCTGGGGGCTCTGGATCTGAAGCTGCGCCAGGAGCTGCAGTACGAACTGATCCGCCTGAAAAACGAGCTGGGCATCACCTTTATTTATGTGACCCACGACCAGGAAGAGGCCCTTACCATGTCCGATACGGTGGTGGTGATGAACCAGGGCTATATCCAGCAGATGGGCAGCCCGGAGAATATTTACAACGAGCCCGAAAATGCCTTTGTGGCCACCTTTATCGGGGACAGCAATATTATTGACAGCCTGATGCTTCGGGACCGGCTGGTGCAGATTTGCGGCACGGCCTTCCCCTGTGTGGACGAGGGCTTTGGCATCAATCGTCCGGTGGATGTGGTGATCCGCCCCGAGGATGTGATTTTAGACGAGCCCGGCCGGGGTCAACTGGATGGGGTGGTGACACACCTGGTATTCCAGGGAGTTCATTATGAAATGGAAGTTATGGCGGGGGGATTTGAGTGGCTGGTACAGAGCACCCAGATCCAGCCCGTGGGGAAGGAAGTGAGTTTGCGGGTGGATCCGGAAAACATCCAGATCATGTCCAAGCCCGCTTCCGAGGATGAGGAGGCCATGGTCATCGATGCGTAAAAGAAGGCTTTTAACCACCCCATATCTGGCCTTTATCCTCTGCGGCACGGTGATTCCCCTGCTGGCGATTCTTTATTACGCCCTGGTGGATAAAAACGGGAGTTTTACCCTGTCCAACCTGGCCTCTGTGGCGGATCCGGTGCATTTGAAAGCCCTGGGTCTTTCCCTGCTGCTGGCGTTTTTCTGCACCCTGATCTGCCTGCTGCTGGCCCTGCCCCTGGGGCTGATGCTGCGGAAAAACGGCGATAAAAACCGGAACATGGTTATTTTCCTTTTGATTTTGCCCATGTGGATGAATTTCCTTTTGCGGACCATTGCCTGGAAGATTCTTCTCCAGCGCACCGGGGTCATCAATACCCTTTTGGGCAGTTTGGGTCTGGGCCGTTTGGATATTATCAATACCCCCGGAGCGGTGGTGCTGGGCATGGTATATGATTTCCTGCCCTTTATGATTCTGCCCATTTACAATGTGATGGTGAAGATCGACAATTCCCTGGTGGAGGCGGCCTACGATTTGGGGGCCTCCCCTGCGAAGGTGATCCGGGATGTGCTCCTGCCCTTAAGCGTGCCGGGGATCATCAGCGGCATTACCATGACTTTCGTGCCGGCCATGACCAGCTTTGCCATTTCGGAGATTCTGGGCGGCGGCAATATTTACCTTATCGGAAATATCATCGAAGGGGAATTCCTGCGGGGGGGCAGCCGCAACGTGGGGGCGGGCCTGTCCATGGTGATGATGATTTTTATCCTTATCAGTATGGCCCTGCTGAATAAATTTGACAAAAACGGCGAGGGAACGGTGGTATGAAAAAACTGGGGAAAAAGCTGTATATCGGGCTGATCTTCCTGTTTTTATATCTGCCCATCCTGACCCTGGTCATCATGTCCTTTAACAACAGTGAGCGAACCACGGGCATCTGGCGGGGCTTTACCCTCCGCTGGTTCCGGGAAGTTTTTAACAGTCAGCAGATTATGGAAGCCGCCGCCAATACCCTGCTGATCGCCCTGGCCTCCGCTGTGATTGCCACGGCGGTGGGGGTGGTGGCAGCGGTGGGTATTCTGGCCCTGTCCAGGCGCCAGCGGATACTCATTTTGCAGATGACCAATATCCCCATGGTGAATGCGGAAATCGTCACCGCCATCAGCCTGATGCTGGCCTTTGCCATGTTTGGGATATCCCTAGGCCTGGGCACGGTGCTGTTTTCCCACATCTGCTTCTGTCTGCCCTATGTGATTCTGAACGTGCTGCCCAAGCTGCGGCAGACGGGATCCGTGGCCTATGAGGCCGCCCGGGATCTGGGGGCCGGCAGCGTGAAGGCCTTTTTCTCCGTGGTATTGCCGGATATCATGCCCGGCGTAACCACCGGCTTCCTTATGAGCTTTACCATGTCGGTGGATGATTTTGTTATCACCTTTTTTACCCGGGGGGCGGGGGTCAACACCCTTTCCACCCTCATATATTCCCAGCAGAAGATCGGCATACGCTCCAGCCTCTGTGCCCTTTCCACTCTCATTTTCATGCTGGTGCTGATTATACTTCTGGTGCGTCTTTTCCTTAGCGGGAGAAGCGCCAATAATAAACAAATCAAAGGGGGAATCGGAGGATGAAGCGTTTTATCGCATTGATCCTGGTACTGGTGTTGGGGGTCTCGGCCCTGCTGTCCGGCTGTGGAAAAAAGGGGGACAGCGTGCTGAAGCTTTACAATTACGGGGATTATATGGACCCGGCGTTGCTGAAGGCTTTTGAGAAGGAAACGGGCATCACCGTCAAACAGGACACCTTCGATACCAATGAGGAAATGTACGAAATCATTGCGGCGGGCCAGTCTCAGTATGATCTGATTATCTGCGGGGACTATACCATCGAGAAAATGATTGCCAAGGAGCTTTTACAGCCCATAGATCAGAGCAAGCTGAAGAATTACGGCAATCTGGACGCAGAGAGTATGGCCAAGCTGGCCCAGGCCGATCCGGGGAACCGATACAGCATACCCTATACCTGGGGTACCCTGGGCATTATGTACAATACGAAAATGATTCCGGAGGGGGTCAGTTCCTGGAAGGATTTGTGGAATCCTAAGTATCAGGAGGGCGGCATCCTGATGCAGAATTCCGTACGGGATACCTTTATGGTGGCAGAAGTGCTCCTGGGGATTGATATGAATACCGTCAGCGAGGAGGACCTGAAAAAGGTGGTGGAGCTTTTAATGGAGCAGAAGCCCCTGGTCCAGGGCTGGCAAAATGACGAAGCCCGGGACAGCATAATCGAAGAAAATGCCGCCATCAGCATGATGTATTCCGGAGAATATCTCTATTGCCTGGGGGAAAACGAGGACCTGGCCTTCTGTATTCCGGAGGAGGGCAGCAATGTATGGTTTGACTGCTTTGTGATTCCCAAGGGTTCCCAGAATGTGAGTGCCGCGGAGCAGTTCATTGATTTTATGATTCGGGCGGAAAATGCTCTGGCTACCTTTGATTATCTGGGTTATCCCATTCCCAATACCGCTGCTTTGGAGATGATAGATAAGGAATATCTGGAGGACGAGAATATCTTCCCGCCCCAGGAGGTTTTGGATAAATGCGATGTTTTCCATTATCTGGGGCCGGAAGCGGACGAATTACTGAACAAGTACTGGAAAATGTACAGAGGAAACTAACACTGCCATAGAAATTGTCGGGAGGTTGCTATGTCAGAATTGAAGAACACCAAGAGCATTGAACTGATCCAGGAGCAAACGGAGGTCAATGAGATTCTCCGCTCGGTGTATCAGGCGCTCCAGACCAAGGGATACGACCCTGTGAGCCAGATTGTGGGCTATATCATGTCCGGTGATCCCACTTATATCACCAGCTATGCCAATGCCCGCTATCAGATCTCCCAGGTGGAACGGGATGATATTCTGGAGGTGCTCCTGAAGACCTACATTCGAGAGGTCCTGGAAAAGAAATAATGCGGCTCATAGGACTGGATTACGGCCGGCGCACCGTGGGCGTGGCTGTCAGTGACCCCCTGGGTCTGACGGCACAGCCCTTGGAGACCATTGTTCGGAAAGAGGAGCATACTCTGCGCCGTACCCTGGCCCGGCTGGAGGAGCTTTGCCGTGTTTATGAGGTAGAGCGGATTGTGCTGGGCCTGCCCCTGAATATGGACGATTCCGAAGGGGAACGGGCGGCCCTTACCCGGGCCTTTGGGGAAAAGCTGGTCCAACGGACGGGCCTGCCCCTCAGCTATGAGGACGAGCGTCTTACCACCCTGGAGGCAGAGGAAGTCCTCCGGGCGGCGGGATTGCCGAAAAAGGAATGGAAAAAGCATTTGGATCAGATGGCAGCCTCCCTGATCCTCAGAAGCTATATGGAAAAGGAGAGACGCCATGGACAAGATTCTGTTTCAGGGCGATGAAGAAAGCATAGAATTGTTTGTACTGGATTCCACCAGGCTGGCCGGGCGGGACTTTCTGCTGGTGACCGATGTGGAGCAGGGGGACGGGGACTGTTTTATTTTGGAACAGCTGCCCGCGGACAAGGGAGGGGAGCTTCAGTACCGCCCCGTGGAGGACGACAGCCTGCTGGATCATTTGGCCAACATCTTCGGCGAGCAGCTGGAGGATGTGGATATTGCCTATTAAGAGGAAAATGTTATGAGTAAACTGAAAATCATACCGCTGGGTGGGCTGGATCAGATCGGCATGAACATCACGGCCTTCGAATACGAAGAGGATATTATTGTGGTGGACTGCGGTCTGGCTTTTCCCAGTGATGACATGCTGGGGATTGACCTGGTGATTCCCGATGTGAGTTATCTGGAGGATAATTACGAAAAGGTCCGGGGCTTTTTCATCACCCACGGCCATGAGGATCATATCGGGGCACTGCCCTATATTCTGCGGCGGATCAATGTGCCCATTTACGGCACAAAGCTCACCATGGCCCTGATTGACGGGAAATTGGAGGAGCTGGGGCTGGAAAATAAGGCCCGGCGAAAAATCGTCAAATACGGCCAGACCGTCAGCGCCGGGCATTTTAAGGTGGAGTTTATCCGCACCAATCACAGCATTGCCGACGCGGCGGCTTTTGCCATCCATACCCCTGTGGGCACGGTGGTCCACACCGGGGATTTTAAAGTGGATTATACCCCGGTATTCGGGGACCCCATCAACCTGGCCCGCTTTGCGGAACTGGGGCAGAAGGGGGTCCTGGCCCTGCTTTGCGATTCCACCAATGCCCTTCGGGAGGGCTTTACCATGTCGGAGCGGACGGTGGGCCGCACCATACAGTCTATTTTCGATGAAAATGCCGGCAGCCGGATCATTGTGGCCACCTTTGCCTCCAATGTGGACCGGGTGCAGCAGATTATCAATGCGGCGTTAAAATGCGGCCGCAAGGTGGCGGTAGACGGACGCAGCATGGTACGGGTCCTGGGCACCGCCGCAGAGGTGGGCTATATTGATCTTCCCGAGGGAACCATGATTTCCCTGGAGGAGATTGGAAATTATCCCAAGGAAAAGGTGGTGCTGATTACCACGGGATCCCAGGGAGAATCCATGGCGTCCCTGCCCCGGATGGCGGCCAGCATTCATCGTAAAGTCACCATTGATCCCACAGATGTGATTATTTTGAGCTCCACCCCCATTCCCGGGAATGAAAAGGCGGTTTCCAAGGTCATCAATGACCTGACAGCCCAGGGCGCCAAGGTCATATTCCAGGATGTTCATGTATCGGGCCATGCCTGTCAGGAGGAAATCAAGCTGATTTATTCCCTGGTGAAGCCTCGCTTTGCCGTGCCGCTTCACGGAGAATTCCGCCATCGTACCGCCCAGGCGGGCCTGGCGGCCGATTTGGGGATTCCCCGGGAGAATATCTTCCTGCTGGAGGCAGGGGACGTGCTGGAGCTGGACGAGGAAAGCGCCTGTGTCACCGATAAGGTCCAGAACGGACGGATACTGGTGGACGGTCTGGGCGTGGGCGACGTGGGCAATATTGTGCTTCGGGACCGGCAGCTTCTGGCCCAGCACGGCATATTGGTTTTGGTGACGGTTTTTGAACATAAAAGCGGTAAGCTGATTGCGGGACCGGATATTGTGACCCGGGGCTTCGTGTATGTGCGGGAATCCGAGGAACTGATGGAGGAGGCCCGGGAGGTGGCCTATACCGCCATCGCCAGCTGCCAGAGCCGGGGCATCACCGACTGGACCCGGATCAAAACGGAAATGAAGGACGAGCTCAGCGACTTTTTATGGAAGCGCATGCGGCGTAGTCCCATGATTATTCCCATTATTATGGAGATTTAAACCATGGCATCCCAGGACAGCGGATTGGATAACCAGGAGGAGCCCCGGGTATTGGGGGTGGTGAACCAGGTGGGCAATTTCTTTGTGAAATTGGCCATCGCGGTGGTCTTTCTGTTTTTGCTTTCCTACGGAAGCCGTACCGCCTACGATTTTGGCTACTCTGTTTTTACCACCGGCCCTGCGGAAGAGGCCCCCGGCCGGGAGGTGGAAGTTACCATCTTAACGGGCATGTCCCGTCGCAGTATCGGCAGTCTTTTGGTGAGCCAGGGCGTTATAAAAAATGCCACGGTTTTCTATGTCCAGTCTGTGATTTACGGCTATGACCTGAATCCCGGCACCTATGTTTTTAATACCTCCCAGAGCATGGAAAGCATTTTGCTGATGCTGGCCGCCGGGAGCGGGGAAGAGGAAGAGGATTCATGAGGATCCCGGAACTTCTGATTCCCGTGGGGGGGCCGGAGCTTTTATCCACCGCCCTGGCCTTTGGGGCGGATGCGGTTTATCTGGGCTCCGAAGCTTTGAGCCTTCGGGCCCGGGCCGACAATTTTTCTCTGGAAGATCTGAAAAATGCCCTGGGCCTGACCCATGAACTGAAACGGAAACTGTATCTGACTGTGAATATCTTTGCCCGGGAGGGGGATCTGGCTCAGGGAATAGAATTGTTTCAGCAGCTGGCTGCCTGGGAGGATAAGCCCGATGCTTTGATTATTTCGGATTCGGGGCTTATAGCCTTAAGCCGGCAGCTTTGCCCGGATATTCCCCTTCATTTGAGCACCCAGGCCAATACCACCAATTCGGAAAGTCTGCGCTTTTGGTATGGGCAGGGCATTCGCCGGGCGGTTCTGGCCCGGGAACTGAGTTTGGGGGAAATCCAGGCCATTAACGAACATACCCCCGAAGATTTGGAGCTGGAATTATTTGTTCACGGCTCTATGTGCATGTCCTATTCCGGCCGCTGCCTGATCAGCAGCTTTTTAACGGGACGGGATGCCAACCGGGGAGACTGCGCCCAGCCCTGTCGCTGGTCCTATGCTTTGATGGAGGAGCGCCGCCCGGGACAGTATATGCCTGTGGAGGAAACGGGGCGGGGCACTTATTTGTTCAATTCCCGGGACCTGTGCATGATTGATCATCTGCCGGAACTGATTCGGGCCGGTGCGGCCTGCTTAAAAGTGGAAGGTCGCATGAAAAACGAATTGTATGTGGCCACGGTGACCCGGGCCTACCGACGGGCCCTGGATGCCCTTTCAAAGTCCGAGGACGCCTACCGGGCTATTTTGCCCTGGTGCCGGGAGGAATTGCTGAAAATTACCACCCGGGAGTATTGTACAGGCTTTTATTTCGGCCCCCCCGGGGAGGCAGGCCAGAAGCCGAAGAGCAGCGTTTACCGCCAGGATTACCGCTATCTGGGGCGGATCCGGGAGGATGAAAGGGGCTTGTATATTCGGCAGAAAAACAAGTTTTCCGCAGGAAATCTGTTGGAGGCCATCGGGCCCGGGGACCGAAGCATCCCTTTTACGGTAAGCGCCTTTGAAACCGAATCCGGGGAGATAAGAAAGGACTGCCCCCATCCGGGAGAAAAACTATATCTGCATACCAATGCAGTGTTACATATCAATGATATCATAAGGGAGAAAAAGCATGAATCAGATTAAGGTACCCGGCGGATACCGCCTGGTGATGGAATCGGAACTGAAAGAGATCGGCCTTAAGGGCACGGTGCTGGAGCACGAAAAATCCGGGGCACGGATCATTTGCCTGCCTTCAGAGGACGAAAACAAGGTGTTTTATATCGGTTTTCGCACCCCCCCGGTGGACGATTCCGGTTTGCCTCACATTTTAGAGCACAGCGTGCTTTGCGGCTCGGACAAATATCCCATAAAGGATCCATTTATGGAGCTGGCCAAAAGCTCTCTGAATACTTTCCTGAATGCTATGACCTTTCCGGATAAGACCATTTATCCCGTGGCCAGCTGCAATGACAAGGACTTTGCCAATTTGATGGATGTATATCTGGATGCGGTATTTAATCCCCTGATCCATCATAACAAGAACATCTTTCTCCAGGAGGGCTGGCGCTATGAGCTGGAAAACCCGGAGGGAGAATTGGGCCTGAACGGGGTGGTGTACAGCGAGATGAAGGGGGCCTTCTCCAGTGCAGAGGATTGCCTTTACCGCTATGCCATAAACAG
>CACZSB010000127.1 GCA_902783765.1 uncultured Lachnospiraceae bacterium | reverse complement strand
CTCGTCGTAGGTGGTGATCTTGTCGATCAGCTTGCCGCCGATCAGTTCCATGATGCGGTTGGCCGTGGTCTGGACGATCTGGTGGTCCCGGGAGGAGAAGATAATCACCCCGGGGAATTTCATCATGCCGTTGTTTAAGGCAGTAATGGATTCCATATCCAGGTGGTTGGTGGGTTCATCCATCAGCAGCACATTGGAGGCGGAGATCATCATCTTAGAGAGCATGCAGCGCACCCGCTCTCCTCCGGACAGAACGGACAGCTTCTTCACCCCGTCATCTCCCGCAAAGAGCATACGGCCCAAAAAGCCCCGCACATAGGTCATATCCTTAATCTGGGAGTAGCCGGTGAGCCATTCCGTAATATTCAAATCGCTCTTAAATTCGGCGGTGCTGTCCTTGGGGAAATAGGCCCGGCTGGTGGTGACCCCCCATTTGAAGGAACCCTCGTCCGGTTCCATTTCACCCATGAGGATCTGGAAAAGGGTGGTTTTGGCCAGCTCATCGGAGCCCACCAGGGCAACTTTATCTTCCCGGCCCAGCACAAAGGAGATATCGTCCAGCACCTTTACCCCGTTTATGGTTTTGGACAGGGTATGCACTTCCAGAACTTCGTTGCCGATGCTGCGTTCGGGGCGGAAGTCGATATAGGGATATTTCCGGCTGGAGGGGCGGATATCCTCTAACTGAATCTTTTCCAGGGCCTTTTTCCGGGAGGTGGCCTGCTTGGATTTGGAGGCGTTGGCGGAGAAGCGTTGGATGAATTCCTGGAGCTCTTTGATCTGCTCCTCCTTCTTTTTATTGGCCTCTTTCATTTGGCGAATCTTCAGCTGGCTGGATTCGTACCAGAAATCGTAGTTGCCGGCGTAAAGCTGGATCTTGGCATAGTCGATATCCGCGATCATGGTGCAGACCTTATTTAAGAAATAACGGTCGTGGGAAACCACAATCACCGTGTTTTCGAAATTAATCAAAAACTCCTCCAGCCAGGCAATGGCCGCTAGATCCAGGTGGTTGGTGGGCTCGTCCACAAGCAGGATATCCGGGTTGCCAAATAGGGCCTGGGCCAGCAGCACCTTTACTTTTAAGGCCCCGTCCAGATCCTTCATCAGCTGATAATGATGCTCCGGCTCCACCCCCAGACCGTTTAAAAGGGCGGCAGCGTCGGATTCCGCTTCCCCGCCGTTCATGGTGGCAAATTCCCCCTCCAGTTCGCTGGCCCGAATACCGTCTTCGTCGGAAAAATCCGGCTTGGCGTAAAGGGCGTCCTTTTCCTTCATAATCTGAATCAGCCGGGGATTGCCCATCATCACCGTTTCCAGTACCGGGTATTCGTCATAGGCAAAATGGTCCTGCTTTAAAAAGGAAAGCCGCTCTCCGGGGGTGATATGGACCTCCCCCCGGCTGGGCTCCAGCTCCCCGGTGAGCACCTTCAAAAAGGTGGATTTTCCCGCCCCGTTGGCCCCGATCAGGCCGTAGCATTCTCCGGGAACGAATTTCACATTCACGTCCTCAAAAAGGGCGGATTTCCCAAAGCGGACGGTGACATTATTAACTGTAATCATAAAGCTTCTCCTATTGATACAGGGCCGCCAGTCCTCCGTGGGCGGTCTCCCGGTATTTTTCATTTAAATCCTTGCCCGTCTGGTACATGGTGGCCACCACCTCGTCAAAGGAAATCTTTCGGGTGCCCTCCAGGAAACGGGACAGGTTTACGGAGCTTAGGGCACGCATGGCGGCCACTGCATTCCGTTCTATGCAGGGGATTTGTACCAGGCCGTTCACCGGGTCGCAGGTGAGGCCCAGGGAATGCTCCATGGCGATTTCCGCCGCATATTCGATTTTATCGTCGCTGAGGCCGTAAAGACAGCCCAGAGCCGCCGCCGCCATGGAGCAGGCGGAACCGATTTCTGCCTGGCAGCCGCATTCCGCACCGGAGATGGAAGCGTTGGTACGGATTACATTGCCGATCAGGCCGCCCATGGCCAGGGCATCCAGAATCTCTTCTTCGGCAAAGCCCCGGTCGTATTGCATATAGTAAAGCAGGGCGGGCAGCACCCCGCAGGCCCCGCAGGTTGGGGCAGTGACCACGATACCCTCGGCGGCATTTTCCTCGCTGACGGCATAGGCATAGGCTGCAATGGTGCGGTTCATGGTCAGATCTGCGCTTTCGTTGTGGCAGCGCATGGCCAGCAAATCATTGGCCCGGCGGGCAATATTCAGTCCCCCGGGCAAAACCCCCTCGGAGGCCAGGCTCCGTTCCAGGGATTCCTTCATGGCAGCCCAGATTCGGGCCAGATGGTCCTTCAAACCGGGGCCCTCATAGCGATAAATCATATCCAGCAGACTAATGCATTCCTGGATGCAGTAATAGCGCATTTCCCCAAAGTTTTTCTGGGGATAGATTTCCAGATCCTCCGCATGGATTTCTCCGGGCCAGCGGATGGAGCCGCCGCCGATGCTCATGATCTGCTTTTCTCCTAACAGCTGCCCCTGGCGGAAGGCCTTAAAGAGCATGGTGTTGGGGTGGGGCAGTTCTGTGGTTTTCGGGTCCAGAATCAGCTTTACCTCCGGCAACACCCGCCGGATGGCCTTCCCCGTGCCGTGACCGTCCCCGGTATGGGCCAGGGAGCCGTACAGGGTCACCTCAAAGGCATCCGCCTGGGGATACTGCTCCTTAAACCAGGCAGCGGCCCGGAAGGGCCCCACCGTATGGGAACTGGAAGGGCCCTGGCCGATCTTATAAACGCTTTTGATACTGCGCATGAATTAACTCCTTTGTTCCCTTTTTTTCCACAGCCGCCGCATTAGCTTCGCCATGGGTTCGTAAAGAAGCAGGGTGGGTAAAAAAGCGCTCACCGCCAGCATCAATTCCCAGGGAATATCCACCATCAGGTAAGCCCAAAGGTTTTTGATTTGGTTGGTATACACCAGGGCCGTGGGCACGATCATGGTCCAGCTATATAAAAAGGCAAAACCCGCCGCGGAAAAGGCTAAGGGAATACTGTTTTCCGTTTTTTTCAGCAGGGTGCAGGTGATCAGGGGGCCCCACATCCATCCGATCCATTGGGCGGAGGTAAAAATCGGATTTAAGCTCCCCCAAAGAATGGAATCCAGCAGGAGATAAACCGTTACAATGGCGGCGGTCCGCCCCAGCCCCAATACCTTGGCGTAGAGCAGGATCAGGAAGAAATTCAGCGTGATATTCGGAAGGAATGTCAATAGCTGTTTCTGCAGGAGCAGGACCGCCGTCAGGGCCGCCATAATTACCACCTCCACCACAGGCAAAGGTGCTTTTTTCATGACTATTGCGGAATTAACTGAGTATTGACGAAGGAGATGGTATCTCCGTCCTTAAACTCCAGGGAGCTGATTCCAACCTGGGCCAATTCGCCGTTGATCAGAATGGCTATCCAGGTGCTCCAATCCTCCGGGGTGGTAATGCTTTCAATGGTCATAATCAGGAGGCCGTACTGATCTTCCTTGTAGGTGACATTCTTGAAATTGTTCTTTACCAGATCTGTCAGCTTGTCCCCGGTCTTGTAACCGATCTTTTTCTCGGCCAGCAGCTTATCCCCCAGATCCTTTACCACAACAGTAATGTGTCCGTCGGCCTTGGCGGCAAATCCGCCGGTGGCCCAGATAATGCCCAGGGCCAGCACAGCCACCGCCAGCAGCGCCAGTACGATCTTCGTAGCTTTTTTGTTCATGTTTTTTTTGCAAGTGATCTTCCACCTGAGCCCGTAGTCCGGCAGACAAAGAAGGAAGGCTTACAATCCTCCTGTTTTTGTGTGCTGTCGGGTAAGTCTCCTGGCTCCGCTTCCTCCGCCGGCAAGCCTTCTCGCGGCCGGGCCGCAATGGTTCCCTAAAGGGAGATGCCTTTGTCTGCGTTACAGTTGCCGGTACAGCCGGGGTCTTGCACCCCGTTCCTTGTTATGGCCCTGCGGCCACCCGACGCGGCGCCATTATAGCAAAGAAAAGCACCCAGGGCAAGGGAATTTGCCTTCCTGATTATGCTTAATACTCGATGCCTTCCCGGGCGGGGATTCCCTGGTCGAAGGGATGCTTGATTTTCCGCATTTCCGTAATATAATCCGCCGCGTCCTGAAGGGCCTGAGAGGGATCCCGGCCGGTGAGCACCAGCTCCAGATGCTCCGGACGATTGGCCAGATAATCCAGCACCGCTTCCTGGGCCACCATGTCACAGCTGATGGCCCCCATGATTTCGTCCAGGATCAGCAGATCATACTTTTCTTCCGCAGCCAGGCGGCAGGCCTCCTCAAAAAGGGCGGAAAAGTCCCGCCGGGCGGCGGCTTTTTCCTCTTCGCTCATGGTCCAGATAAAGCCGTAGGGCTTTTGGCAAACCAGGACCCGGACCCCGGGAATCAGGCCCAGGGATTGGATCTCCGCAGAATCTCCCCGCTTCAAAAACTGAGTGAAAAGCACCTTTTTCCCGGCCCCGGCGGCCCGCACTGCCAGGCCCGTGGCCGCTGTGGTTTTGCCCTTGCCGTCGCCGCAGTATAAATGAATAAGTCCCTTCATGATTCGCTCCTTTTTTTGCAAAAATGCTCTGTCCCTTATGCTACCGAAGAGGAGGAGGCTTGTCAAGAAAGAAGCCCGGGTCCGGCGCTGGACGACAGCCATAAAAACTGCTAAAATCAGTAATATGAAGTTATGGGATATGATTGGGGACGCTCCGGCGGCGGCGCTGCTGGGCATGTGTAAGAATGCGGGCAAGACCACGGCCCTAAACCGCCTGATCCGGGAATGGCAGGCGGCCGAGGGACCGGGCCTGGCTCTTACCAGCATTGGCCGGGACGGAGAAAGCACGGACCTGGTCACCGGCACGGACAAGCCCCCCATTTATTTATATCGGGGGATGCTGGCGGCCACCGCCAAGGGACTGCTGGCCCGCTGCGACGTTTCCCGGGAAATCCTGGCCGCCACAGGCCTTTTCACCAGTTTGGGAGAGGTGATAATCTTCCGGGCTCAAAGCGACGGCTTTGTGCAATTGGCGGGCCCCGCCATTGTGGAGCACATGAAACAGCTGGGAGAACAGCTGCGGGATTTGGGGGCCAAACGGATTCTATTGGACGGGGCCTTGAGCCGCCTGAGCCCCTTGGGGGGGATTCCCGGTGGGGTCTGCCTCCTGTCCACCGGGGCCTCCTTGGACCGGGATATGGATAAAGTGATTCGGGAAACGGCCCATGTGGCCCGGCTCCTGAATCTTAAGCGGGAAGAAGCGGTGGAAGAGTCGGAGACCATGAACCTGCCGGGAGCCTTTACAGAGCGCCAGGCCACGGAGCTGATCCGCAGCAGCGCCCTGAAACGGATTCGGCAGATCCGGGTCCGGGACAGCAGCTGCCTTTTGTTAAAGCGGGAGAGCTTCGAGGCGCTGACGGGCCGGGGCATCGTATTTTCCGTGGATAAGCCTGCCCGCCTGGGGGGGATCACCGTGAATCCTGTTTCCGCCGGAGGCTGGCGCTTTGAGGCCGGGGCCTTTTTGGAAAAAATGCAGGAGGCGGTTCCGGTGCCGGTGATGGATGTGGAGAAAGAATGATAGAATTAAGCTTTGAACAAAAAGAGGATATAGGGCTGAAATGGGTCCGGGATCTTTTGGATCCCGTTTCCCCCTATGGAGCGGATCGGTTGAAAAATGAGGGCTTTTACGGGCCGG
>CACZSB010000126.1 GCA_902783765.1 uncultured Lachnospiraceae bacterium | reverse complement strand
GGCGGACTGGGCCAGGCACACATCCAGCACATTCAATTCTTCGCTGTAGGAGCCGGCGGAGCCGATGCGGATAATATTTTCCACCCCGTACTGGGTGTAAAGCTCGTAGGAATAAATGCCGATGCTAGGCATCCCCATGCCCGAGGCCATTACGGAAACGGGCACGCCCTTATAGCGGCCGGTATAGCCCAGGCAGTTCCGGACAGAGGTCACCAATTTGGCATCCTCCAAAAAGTTTTCCGCCACGAATTTGGCCCGCAGGGGATCTCCGGGCATTAAAACGGTTTTTGCAAAATCGCCGGCAGCGGCGCTGTTATGAGGGGTAGGCATAGCGACTCTCCTTTCAGTCTCATCATCCGTTTATTATATTCGAAAAACTGTCCGCAGGCAATAGACAGATGAGCATTTTGCTCTTATAATAGCATTACTATTCAAAATCGAGGTTAGCATGAAAAAGAAGATCTGCCTGATCTATACCGGCGGCACCATCGGCATGGTTCACAGCGAGCGGGGCTATGTACCCTCCGGCGAAGGCTTTCTGCGGCTTCTGGATACCCTGCCTGAGCTGAAGCACCCGGATTTCCCGGATTTCGAAACCGTAGTTTTCAGTCCCCTGCTGGATTCCAGCGATATGGCGGTGGAGGACTGGAACAAGCTGGGGCATACCATTGCCTCCCGCTACGAGGCCTGCGACGGTTTTGTGGTGCTCCACGGCACGGATACCATGGCCTATTCCGCCTCGGCTCTTTCCTTCATGCTGGAAAACCTGGAGAAACCGGTGATTATCACCGGATCCCAGATTCCCTTATATGAACTGCGCAGCGATGGTCGGGACAATCTGATTTCAGCCATGCTGCTGGCCGCCTCGGACCGCATCCGGGAGGTCTGCATCTATTTCGGTGGCCAGCTCTTACGGGGCAATCGGGCCACCAAGCTTTCCGCCGACGGTATGCAGGCCTTTGATTCCCCCAACTGCCCTCCGCTGGTGGAGGCCGGTATCGATTTCAAATACCGGGCAGTGCCCCCTGTTCCCCTGTCCCAGGGTCCTTTCCGGCTCCAGCCCTTCCGGAATATCCCTCTGGGGGTGCTGAAGGTCTTTCCCGGCATCCGTTTTGAGCTCTTTGAAGGAATCATGACCGAATCCCTGAAAGGCGTGGTGCTGGAAAGCTTTGGGGCCGGGAATATTCCCGGGGCCCAGACCGCTCTTCTGCCGGTGTTAAAAAAGGCCCACGAAAGCGGGTCCTTGGTGGTGGTTCGTTCTCAATGTCCCCAGGGTCGGGTGAATCTGGGCAGCTATGCCGCCAGTCAGGCTCTAAAAGATATCGGCGCCGCAGACGGCGCCGACATGACCACAGAAGCCGCTCTGGCCAAACTGTACTACCTGTTCAGCAAAGAGCTGGATTCCGCAGAGATTAAGAAGCTTTTTGAAACCAATCTCCGGGGAGAGAGAAGCGAATATTAAATCAGTCCATCTTCCCGGATGGAGCTGTTCATCAATTCCATTTCCGCGGAGATGTCCAGCATATCATCCTCAAAAACATTGATCAGCTGCTTTTCCGTGGCGGTCCGGATATCGGCCAGGTGATTCATGACCTTTTCCTTAAGATCTTCATGGGCCACGCCGCTGTCCACAATCTGATGATACTTGGTCAGGATGTTTTTCTGGGTGGGCAAGTAATACTGCAAAAACATCTGGGCCGAGGCGATGCGCTTGGGATCCTCCTTTAGGGCTGTGAGAATCTTTTCCGTGGTGGCGCAGATGTTATTGCTCTCCGTGCGGACATCGCTTTCCTTTAAACGGGCATTCAAAACTCTCAGCTCCGTCAAATCCTTTCGGGCCCCCTGATAAACGGCGGCATCCTCCGGACTCATGTTTTCCAACTGAGGACTGTTTTTTGCCTCATCCCGGCTGGTTTTTAAAGCAATCAGCAGGATAATCCCCACTAAAACCACCAGGCCACCCAGCAGCAGTCCCCCCAATAAAAGAAGTCCCTTAAACTTACCAAACAGCGCCACTGCCATCAGGATCAGCCCCAGGGGCAGCAGCCAGCCGTATGATGAACCGTTTCCCTTCATTCCATCCTCCTCGGGCGCAGCCGCGCCACTTTTTTATTGTATCACATACCGGAGCCCTTGTCATTGTTTTTCCGGCAAAGGCATCCCCTCCGGGCAGAAGCCTTGTCTGTCCCAATCAATTCTCCGGAACCGGCAGAGGGCGGGCGGGATCCATCAGCCCGTCACTGTTAAAGAAAACCCCCAGTTTGTCCTTCCGATAGGCCAGTGCGTAGCCAGAAAGCCCCACCCGGCCCATGCGCAGGCAGCCCCCCTCGCCATTGAACTGGACCCAGGGAATGGTATAATTATCCATGGAGCTGAAATACCGAAAGCCCTGACTGCGATAATAAACAAACTTTTCATTATCCTCCCCATAGGGACGCCAGTTTCCGATGTCCGACCCCGGAGGGAAAATCATTATATCACTGCCCCCTGTCAGGGGCGCCACTTCCTTCAGCCAGTGCTCTGTATCCGCCTGAATCCGTCCCAGGTCCGCCTTTTCCACATTGATACGGCCCCAGGTCTGGCAGGCCAGCTCCCAGCCCAGCTCCTTCAAGCGGCGGCACAGAGCCTCCGCCTCCAGCTTTTCCTGTTCCCCATTGATGCTGGCATACTCCGCCTTATAGGCCGGATCCGTGGGATCCGAATAAAAAGAGGCGGTATGGTAGCCGAAAATGCCCTCATAGCCCGTCAGAGCCAAAACGCCCCGGGCCCCCTGATAAGAAAAATCCGGATGAGAAGCGATGAAATTTTCAACAATGGGTACCATATCGAAGGCCCCCACCCGGAGGCTTCCGTCACTTTCCGCCAACTCGCAGAGGGGCTGCTCCCGGGCGTCTAAAATCATTTTCCGGGCCAGGCCGTTGGCGGTGGCGTCCTCGGGATAATTGGGGTCATCCAGGGTCAGCACCAAGCCCTTTTTTCCCTTGGGAAGATAAATACTGCCCAGGCTAAAACTCCCATCCTCCTGGCTATAAGCCAGCTGATGAAAGCTCAGCAGCACGAAGCCGTTGTCATATAGCTGCTGCAAAATCCCCTGAAACTCATTAACGGTGATTCGTTCCCGGTTATTCGTTTCCTGATTGCCCATCCGGCTGCTGAAGGCCCGCTCGGGGTTGGCAATCAGGGAGCCGGTATATAAATGATACACCTGGGAAATATCCAGCTTCACCAGATTGTTTCGGGCGTAAATATAATCCTGTACCACGCTTTTTAAATAGGGTTCATCTGCGTAGCTGGGAATATCCTGAAGCAGGGTGATGGCTCCTTCGTAATCATAGTATAAGGCCAGCTTTTCCGCCTGTTCCAGCTCCGCAGCATAACGGATTTCCGGATCCCGGGAGACGGTGGTAGCCGGGGTGAGGGTGCTGTTGCCGGCGGAAGCCGTGCTTTCCAGCAGGGGATCGTTCATAACGGAATCCACCCAGCCGTGGATTTTCCGGTAGGCGGCCCGGATACCGAAAAAGAGCCCGGCTGCCAAGGCCAGCAGGATCAATCCCACCATTATGCGACGGAAAATGGCCTTGCGGCGCTTCCGTTTTTTTTCTGCTTCGTATTCATAACGAGCGGTACGCATACCGGCCATCTTTTACCTCCCCTCTTTCCACAGGCCTTCGGGATATCCTGCCGGAAACAAATCTATCTTCATCAGGCACAGACCCTGGGGCGGCGCCGTGGGGCCCGCCTGAGACCGGTCCCGGGCCGCTATAATCTGCGAAACCCTCTCCACCGGCCATCTGCCCAGTCCCAGCTGCACCAAGGTGCCGCTGATGATCCGTACCATATTATACAAAAAACCGTTGCCCCGTACATTGATTATTAAAAAGGGGCCCTCCTCCCGGATGTCCAGGGAAAGAATCCGCCGCACCGTGGAGCTCACCTGGGCACCGGCGGCGCAGAAAGAAGCAAAATCCTGCTCTCCCACCATCTGGGCCCCGCCCCGGGCCATGGCCTCGGGATCCAGATGCCGGTATATATGCCAGCTCCGGTTCCGCACCAGGGGATTCGCTTTGGGGTCCCGGTAAAGGGTGTATTCATATTCCTTCACAGAGTCGCAGAAGCGGGGATGGAAATCCGCCGCCACGGCCCGGGAATCCCGAATAACGATATCCGGTGGCAAGTACGCTTGCAGCGCCGCTCCCATACGCGCCGGGGGGATGGGAGATTCCGTATCCAGCACGCATAAATTGCCCAGGGCATGAACCCCCGCATCCGTGCGGGAAGCCCCGGAAACCTGAATCCTTTCCCCTGTCAGCCGTTCCAGGGCGGCATTCAGGCAGGATTCCACCGTGGGTACACCGGGCTCCATCTGCCAGCCGTGATAGGCGCTGCCGTCATAGGCCACTTCCAGCATAATCCGTCCCATGGCCCCTCCTACAAAAGAATCATCCCTACAAAATATAGCAGGGTCACGCCCAGGTACAGCCAATCCGTCTGGGCAAATCGAAGGGGTTTCATACGGGTCCGGCCCTCCCCGCCGTGGTAACAGCGGGCCTCCATGGCTGTGGCCAGGTCCCCCGCCCGTCGAAAAGCAGAAATAATCAAGGGCACCAGCACCGGTACCATGGCCTTAATCCGCCGCATGAGATTGCCGCTTTCAAAATCAGCTCCCCGGGCCATCTGAGCCCGGCGGATTTTATCCAATTCCTCGGTCAGCACCGGAATAAAGCGCAGGGCAATGGACATCATCATGGCTATTTCATGGACCGGAACCTTCAGGACTTTTAAAAAGCCCAGCCCCTGCTCCAGTCCGTCGGTGATCCCTGTGGGAGTGGTGGTGAAAGTCAGTAGGGAGGAGCCTAAAAGCAGCATGATCAGCCGAATTCCCATCTTCCCCGCCTGAATCAGACCCTCCCGGGTGATCCGGAAAAACCAAAAAGAAAACAGGACCTCCCCCGGGACCAAAAACAAATTCAGGACCACACTGAACAGTAACAGAAACAGGATGCCCCGAAGACCCCGGAACATGTATTTCAGGGAAATCCGGGACAGGGCGATTTGGCAGCTGAGAAAGCTTAAGGCCATCAGGTACGCCAAAAGTCCCCCTGCGGCAAACAGGGAGATGAGAAATAGCAGCGTCCCCAGCAGCTTAGCCCGGGGATCCAGCCGGTGCATAAAAGAATCCACCGGATAATACTGGCCAAGGGTCAGATCTTTGAACATAGGCACATCATAATTCCCCCGCCGGGGAATGTCAACGGCCGGAAGTAATTTCAGCGGGGAAAAGGGCTTGTATTTCCCTTCGAAAAGTGCTAAAGTCGGCTCTTGTGAGAATGCTTTGTTCGAAAAGAAAAATAAAGAATACGCAAAAGGAAAAACCATATGGAAGCCCATCCCGACTCCCAGGATACCAGAGAGCAATCTCCCCTGACACCCATTATCTTTCTCCTGCTGCTTATCGGCTGCATCAGCGGGCTTTCCCTGATTATGGGACTGGCCAATTTTCTCAAGACCGTCATGAATACGGCCTTTGCCCTGCTGATTGACACCTGCTTTTATATCATGGCCATTGCCGTTATCATGGGTGCCCTGGACGCTCTGCTTACGGAGTTCGGGGTGGTGAAGATGTTAAACAGACTCCTAAACCCCCTGATGCGGCCCCTGTACGGTCTGCCCGGCGCGGCGGCCCTGGGGGTGGTATCCACGTATCTGTCCGATAATCCCGCCATTTTATCCCTGGCGGAGGAACGGGGCTTTCGGAAGTATTTTAAAAAGTATCAGTTTTATGCCCTTACCAATTTAGGCACCGCTTTCGGTATGGGAATCATAGTTTCCACCTTTATGCTGGGTCTGACCATTCAGGATTCCCACCTGGTGGCGGCGGTGCTGATCGGCAATCTGGGGGCGGTAATCGGCAGTATTGTCAGCACCCGTCTGATGATTCGTCAAACCAAAAAGGAATTCGGGGAGGATGAATATGCGGAGGATGTGCATGTGACCATGGAGGAACATTTCCCCCTGATGCATCACATGAGCCGCCGGAAAAAGAAAAAGCCCAGTCTGGGCATGCGGGTCTTAAATGCCTCCCTCCACGGGGGAAAGGGCGGCGTGGAAATCGGTTTGTCTATTATTCCCGGGGTGGTGGTGGTCTGCACCCTGGTGATGATTATTACCAAGGGCCCCTCTGCAGATGGCAGCTATACCGGTGCCGCCTATGAAGGCATTGCCCTGCTGCCCCGTATTGCGGAAAAGCTGAACTTCCTGCTGCAGCCTCTTTTCGGCTTCTCTTCCACCGAGGCCATTGCCGTACCCATCACGGCCTTAGGCTCCGCCGGGGCCGCCACAGGCATTGTGCGGGATATGAGCTATGCGGGGCTGGTTAATGCCCATGATATTTCGGTATTCACCGCCATGTGCATGTGCTGGAGCGGATATCTGAGCACCCATGCATCCATGATGCAGGCCTTAAAGAGACCGGACCTGACCGGCAAGGCCATTATCAGTCATACCATTGGCGGCCTGGCTGCGGGCGTTGCCGCCAACTGGATTTTCCGTTTATTCCTGCTTTTGGCCGGGGGCTGAAAAAAGCGCCATAATCCGGTTTAAAGCTTCATCTATGGTCAGGGCGTCCGTTTCAAGCGGAAGCCCTGTTTCTTTTAATCGGCTCAGAATCCGGCCCGCTGCCGGCAGGTCCAGACCCGCTTCCTGCAACAGCTCTCCCCGGGAAAACACCTCCCGCGCCAGGCCGGAAAACAGAAGCCTGCCCCGGGATAGTATGATAATCCGGTCCGCCAGCTTAGCCACTTCTTCCATACTATGGGAAACCAGTACAATACCCAGCCCCGCCTGCTGCTTCAGGGCCATGAGCTCGGACATCAATTCCTCCCGGCCCTGGGGGTCCAGACCGGCGGTGGGTTCATCCAGAATCAATATTTCCGGCTCCATGGCCAGCACCCCCGCAATGGCCGCCCGGCGCTTTTCTCCCCCGGAAAGCTCAAAGGGGGAACGATTTTCATATGCCTGGGAAAGCCCCACCACAGCCATGGCCCGGCGGGCCCGTTCCAGGCAAACTTCCTCCGAAAGGCCCTGATTCCGGGGCCCGAAGCAAATATCCTTCAGGACATTGGTTTCAAAAAGCTGATATTCCGGATACTGAAATACCAGTCCCACCCGGCTCCTAAGCTGCCGCCGGTCGTATTTTTCTTCAAAAATATCCTGACCATGAAACAAAACCCGTCCCGAACTGGGGCGATTGAGCCCGTTCATCATCTGGATCAATGTGGATTTTCCGGAGCCTGTGGCACCGATGATGGCCAGCACCTCTCCTGGCTCCACGGAGAGGGAAACGGGCTCCAAAGCCCGGGTCTCCATGGGGGTTCCGGGTTCATAAACATAAGACACTTCTTCCAGTTTAAGCCCCATGTGTCTCCCCCCTTCCCTTATAAAGATTGGCCACTGCCTGAACCAGCTGGGTTTCCTGGTGGATGCCCTTGGGCAGCGGCAGTCCAGCCTCTATCAGCCGGTCCGCCAGGGCCGTCACAGGGGGGACCGTCAATCCCAGGGCTTTCAGATCCTCACTTCGGGAAAAAATATCCCTCGGCGTCCCGTCCATCACCAACGATCCCTGGTCCATTACCATAATCCGGCCGGCCAGGGCCGCTTCTTCCATATAGTGGGTGATCAGCAGTACGGTGATGCCCTTTTCCTGATTCAGTTTCTGTATGGCCTCCAGCACCTCCCGGCGGCCCTTGGGATCCAGCATGGCAGTGGCCTCATCAAATACGATGCATTCCGGCTCCATGGCCAGGACCCCGGCAATGGCCACCCGCTGCTTTTGTCCCCCGGAAAGCCGGTGGGGCGCACTGCTCCCCTTTTCGCCCATACCCACGGCCTGAAGAGAGGCCCGGACCCGCTGCCAGATTTCCTCCGTGGGCACACCGATGTTTTCCGGCCCGAAGCCCACATCCTCTTCCACCACCGTGGCTACGATTTGATTATCCGGATTCTGGAAAACCATACCAGCGCTGCTGCGAATGTCCCAAAGGCGGGATTCATCATCCGTGCGCATATCCTTCACCCATACCGTGCCCTCTGTGGGAAAAAGCAGGGCATTGATATGCCGGGCCAGGGTGGATTTCCCGGAGCCGTTCCGGCCTAAAATGGCAATATATTCGCCTTTTTCCACGGAAAAATCCAGCCCCTTCAGCGCTGTTTTTTTCTCTTCTGTTTCCTGCTCCTCGTCTAAAAGCAGATATTCATAAGCAAGATGCTCTGCCCGTATCAGCGGCATATCGTATCCGTCCTAAGAAAAAAGCGCAGGAAGCTACTGCCTCCTGCGCCCTGTAATGTCCTTTAGCGGCTGCCCAGCTTGAAGGCTTCCGCGGCGCTCACGGGACTGTTCTCCGGTTCTTCGTAATCGGAGCTTAAGTTCACGTTGTGATAGCGCTTCATGCCCGTACCCGCCGGAATCAGCTTGCCGATGAGCACGTTCTCCTTCAGACCATGGAGGTGATCCAGCCGGCCGTTGATGGCGGCCTCCGTCAGAACCTTGGTGGTCTCTTGGAAGGAAGCGGCGGAAAGGAAGGAATCTGTGGCCAGGGAGGCCTTGGTGATACCCAGCATATTCCGTTTGCCTTCCATGGGCGTCTTGCCCTCGGCCTCCAGTGCTTCGTTGATTTCCAGGAAATCCAGGTATTCGATATTGGAGCCCACCAGCACATCGCTGTCCCCGGCATCCTCCACCCGGACCTTCTTCATCATCTGGCGGACAATTACCTCCAGATGCTTGTCGTTGATTTCCTGACCCACCAGACGGTACACCTTTTGGACCTCCCGAAGGATATAATCCTGAACCGCCCGGTCGCCCTTGATGCGAAGCAGGTCGTGGGGATTGACGCTGCCTTCGGTGATTTCGTCGCCGGCCTGGAGCACATCCTCATTCTTGACCTTAATACGCATATTGTAGGGAATCAGGTAGGTCTTGCTGGCTCCGGTCTCGGGATCCGTCACAATAACCTCCCGGCGTTCCTTTTCCTCCTTCAGCAGCACGGTTCCGGCCATATCGGTGATAATGGCCACCCCCTTGGGTTTGCGTGCCTCAAAAAGCTCCTCCACCCGGGGCAGACCGCCGGTGATATCGTCGCCGGCCACACCGCCGGTATGGAAGGTACGCATGGTAAGCTGTGTACCGGGTTCACCGATGGACTGGGCCGCAATAATACCCACCGCCTCACCGATCTGCACCGGTTCGCCCGTGGCCATATTGGCCCCATAGCACTTGGAGCAGATACCGCCTTTGCAGCGACAGGCCAGCACATTGCGGATCCGCACCTTCTCAATGCCCGAGGCGTCGATTTCCGCCGCCTGGTTGGGCCGGATCATCTCATTGGCCCGGGCCAGAATCTTCCGGGTCTTGGGATGCTTGATATCCTCCGCCGCGGTACGGCCTGTGATGCGCTCCTGCAGGCTCTCCACCACATCCTCCTGGGAACTGGAGGTAAATTTGCTGATCTCCATGAAGGGGATTTCCTTGCCTTCGGAGCAGTCTTCTTCCCGAATGATTACATCCTGGGACACGTCCACCAGACGCCGGGTTAGATAACCGGAGTCCGCGGTACGAAGGGCCGTATCGGACAGACCCTTCCGGGCACCGTGGGCGGACATGAAGTATTCCAAAACGTCCAGACCTTCACGGAAATTGGACTTGATGGGCAGCTCAATGGTGCGGCCGGAGGTATCGGCCATCAGGCCGCGCATACCCGCCAGCTGTTTAATCTGCCGGTCGGAACCACGGGCGCCGGAGTCCGCCATCATAAAGATGTTATTATATTTGTCCAGGCCCTTCATCATGTCCTTGGTCAGACGATTGTCCGCCTCAGTCCAGATTTCCACCACGCCCTTGTAGCGTTCTTCGTCGGTGGATTCGCCGTAGCGGAAGCGAAGGTTCACTTCATCCACCTTCTGCTGGGCCAGTTCCAGCACCAGGGCTTTATTGGCCGGCACCGTCATATCCGACACGGACACGGTCATGGCCGCCCGGGTGGAGAACTTGTTGCCAATGGACTTGATGCTGTCCAACACCTCCGCCGTTTTGGTGGTGCCGTGGACCTCGATAACCTTCTCCAGGATTTTCTTTAAGCCCTTCTTATCCACTAAGAAGTCGATTTCCGGCAGGAGCTCATTGCCCGGCACGCTGCGGTCCACAAAGCCCAGGTCCTGATCGATGATCTCATTGAACAGGAAGCGGCCCACGGTGGAGCTGACAGTCTGGCGCAGGGGTTCGCCCTGGGCATCCACCCCTTCCCGCCGCACGTTGATACGGGCGTGGAGGTCAATCTGGTGGTTGTCGTAGGCCAGGATGGCCTCGTTGATATTCCGGAAGCTGCGGCCGGTTCCCAAGGCCTCGGGCCGCTCCTGGGTCAGGTAATAAATCCCTAAAACCATATCCTGGGAAGGCACCGCCACGGGGCCGCCGTCGGAAGGCTTCAAAAGGTTATTGGGAGACAGGAGCAGGAAGCGGCACTCGGCCTGGGCTTCCACGCTCAGGGGCAGGTGAACCGCCATCTGGTCTCCGTCAAAGTCCGCATTAAAGGCGGTACAAACCAGGGGATGCAGGCGAATGGCCTTGCCTTCCACCAGAATCGGTTCGAAGGCCTGAATGCCCAGACGGTGCAGTGTAGGGGCCCGGTTCAGCATAACGGGATGCTCCTTGATAACCTCCTCCAGCACGTCAAACACCTCAGACTGGACCCGGTCCACCATCTTTTTGGCACTCTTTACATTTTGGGCCATGCCCTGGCTGATGAGCTCCTTGATAACAAAGGGCTTGAACAGTTCGATGGCCATTTCCTTAGGCAGACCGCACTGATAAATCTTCAGATCCGGACCCACCACAATAACGCTTCGGCCAGAATAGTCCACCCGCTTGCCCAGAAGGTTCTGACGGAAACGACCCTGTTTACCCTTTAACATGCTGGAAAGGGATTTTAAGGAACGGTTGCCGGCCCCTGTTACAGGGCGGCCCCGGCGGCCGTTGTCAATCAGGGCGTCCACCGCCTCCTGAAGCATGCGCTTTTCGTTGCGCACAATAATCTCCGGCGCTTCCATATCCCCCAGCTTGGCCAGGCGGTTGTTCCGGTTGATAATGCGCCGATATAAGTCATTCAAATCGGAGGTGGCAAAACGGCCGCCGTCCAGCTGAACCATGGGCCTAAGATCCGGCGGGATCACCGGCAGCACATTCAGAATCATCCATTCAGGGCGGTTTCCGGAGTTCCTGAAGGCCGCCACCACCTCCAGACGCTTGACAATCTTGGCCCGTTTGGGAGCGGTGGCCTTTTCAAACTGATCCCGCAGGTCGGCATATTCCGCCTCCAGGTCCACTTCCTTCAAAAGGGTCTCCACAGCCTCGGCGCCCATGCCTGCCTTAAATGCGCCGTATCCCCAGGCTTCCAGGGCTTCCCGGTACTCCCGCTCGCTTAAGATCTGCTTTTTCTGCAGATTGGTCTCCCCGGGATTCAGCACGATATAGGAGGCAAAGTATAAAACCTTCTCCAGAGAACGGGCGGAAATATCCAGCATGGTGGCAATCCGGCTGGGGATGCCCTTGAAATACCAGATATGGGACACGGGGGACAAAAGGCTGATATGGCCCATCCGCTCCCGGCGCACGCTGGACTTGGTAACCTCCACGCCGCAGCGATCGCAGATCACGCCACGGTAGCGGTTTTTCTTATATTTGCCGCAATGGCATTCCCAGTCCCGATTGGGGCCGAAGATCCGTTCGCAGAACAGACCGTCCCGTTCGGGCTTTAAGGTACGGTAATTGATGGTTTCGGGCTTTTTTACCTCTCCGTGGGACCAGCTTAAGATCTTTTCGGGAGACGCCAGTCCGATCCGGATCGCGTCGAAAACCAGGGGCTGATAAATCTCTTCATGCAGCTGCATCGGCATAGTTATGATCTCCCTTCTTTAATCGTCCAGGTCCTCTTCGGACTGTCCATCGTAGGCTTCCTCCGCCTCGATTTCCTCCAGCTCGCCCTGCTCGTTAAAGCTCTGCTGCTGGAAGCCGTAGGCCCCGTAATTTTCCTCCTTGTTCCGGAGGAAGTCTCGGTTGCCTTCGATTACAGCCCGGAAATCCCGTTCCGTATATTCCACATTTTCCTTCACTTCCACTTCGGTGCCGTCATCCAGCAACAGGGTCATGTCAAGACCCAGGGACTGGAGTTCCTTTAAGAGCACCTTAAAGGATTCCGGTACGGAAGGGGTGGGGATGTTGGTACCTTTAATAATGGATTCATAGGTCTTGACCCGGCCCACCACGTCGTCGGATTTTACCGTCAGAATCTCCTGCAGGGTATAGGCCGCGCCGTAGGCTTCCAGGGCCCAGACTTCCATTTCTCCGAAGCGCTGGCCGCCGAACTGGGCCTTGCCCCCCAGGGGCTGCTGGGTTACCAGGGAGTAAGGGCCGGTGGAACGGGCATGGATCTTATCGTCCACCAGGTGGTGCAGCTTCAGGTAATGCATGTGACCGATGGTGACCCGTCCGTCGAAGGGTTCGCCGGTGCGGCCGTCCCGCAGCTCTACCTTGCCGTCTCGGGAAATGGGAACCCCTTTCCAGAGATCCCGGTGCTCCAGATGAGAGCCCAGATAATCCATAACCTCCGGCAGCAGCAGCTTCTTGTATTTCTTTTCGAACTCGCTCCACTCCGTGTTCACATAATCGTTGGCCATTTCCAGGGTGTCGGCGATATCCACCTCCTTGGCCCCGTCAAAGACCGGCGTGGAAACCTTAAAGCCCAGGATTTCGCTGGCCAGGGAGAAGTGAGTTTCCAGCACCTGACCGATATTCATACGGCTAGGCACGCCCAGGGGATTCAAAACGATATCCAGGGGCCGGCCGTTGGGCAGGAAGGGCATATCCTCCACCGGCAGGATACGGGACACCACGCCCTTGTTTCCGTGCCGGCCGCTCATCTTGTCGCCCACGGAGATTTTCCGCTTCTGGGCCACATAAATGCGCACGCTCATATTGACACCGGGGGGCAGATCGTCTCCCGCTTCCCGGGTGAAGACCTTGGTATCCAGCACCACCCCGTAGGCGCCGTGGGGCACCTTCAGGGAAGTATCCCGCACTTCCCGGGCCTTTTCACCGAAAATAGCCCGCAGGAGCCTCTCTTCCGCCGTGAGCTCCGTTTCCCCCTTGGGGGTGACCTTGCCCACCAGAATATCTCCGGTGCGGACCTCGGCGCCGATACGGATAATACCCCGATCATCCAGATCCTTTAAGGAATCCTCGCCCACGCCGGGCACGTCCCGGGTGATTTCCTCCGGTCCCAGCTTGGTATCCCGGGCCTCGGTCTCGTATTCCTCAATATGGATGGATGTATAAACATCATCCTTTAAAAGACGCTCGCTAAGGAGCACCGCGTCCTCGTAGTTATAGCCTTCCCAGGT
>CACZSB010000125.1 GCA_902783765.1 uncultured Lachnospiraceae bacterium | reverse complement strand
CGGGGTAAAGGCCTTAGCTTCATCACAAAAGGCGGCGTTGATAGGTACCAGAGAAGGATAGGTGGCTTCTGTATGATGCCCGGCCTGCTCCGCCAGACGGTAGCCGTCCCCCGTGGAGCCGGTGGAGGGGTAACTCAGTCCCCCCAGGGCCAGAATCACCCGATCCGCCGGAAAAGACAGCTCCCCCCGGGGCCCCCGGGCCTTCACCCCGGTCAAACGCCCCTTTTTCAACGTCAATTCCGTGACTCTTGTTTTCAGTTCAATTTTCACGCCGGCAGCCTGAAGACATTTTTCCAGGGCCCGGATCACATCCGAGGATTTATCCGATACCGGGAAAACCCGCCCCCCTCTTTCGCTTTTTAAGGCCAGGCCGGCTTCCTGAAAAAACAACTTCACTTCCCGGTTGTCAAAACGGCTGAAGGCGGAATAGAAAAAGCGGGGATTCCGGTAAATGGCTCCGAAAAATGCTTCCCGCTCCGCATCATTGGTTAAATTGCAGCGGCCTTTCCCGGTGATAAAAAGCTTTTTCCCCAGCTTTTCATTGGCCTCCAGCAGGGTCACCTGTGCCCCGGCCCGGGCGGCAAAAATCGCCGCCATCATCCCTGCGGCCCCGCCGCCGGCCACTAAGATCTTCATAAGTCGCCCAGATCCCCGGCTTCCAGGGTGCTCAGGCACTTTTTGGTGCGGGCCTTTTTGGGCAGCTTGGTGACCCGGCCGGCATGATTGAGCATGGCCTTTTCCAGGAAATTCCGCACCTCCCGTGCATTGGCAAAATTATCCGGCTTGTTCTGACAGCGCTGGGTAAAAAGCTCCACCGCCTGCTGCCGGGCCTCGGGGGAGAGAACATATTCATTCTTTTTGCACATGAGCTCCAGAATCGCCACCAGCTCCTGGGGTTCATAATCCGGAAATTCTATAAAGTAATTGAAACGGGATTTGAGGCCCGGGTTGGTTTCCAGAAACTCCTTCATAAGATTGGTATAGCCTGCCACGATGACGATCATCTCGTCCCGATAATCCTCCATGGCCTTTAAAATGGTATCCACCGCCTCCTGACCAAAATCGTTCTGTCCCTTATTGGCGGTGAGGGTATAGGCTTCATCGATAAACAGCACCCCACCCATGGCCTGGTCGATGACCTCGCTGGTTTTGATGGCGGTCTGTCCCACATAGCCCCCCACCAGGCCGGAGCGGTCCACCTCCACCAGCTGCCCCGTGGGCAGGATGCCCAGCTCCCGGTAAACATCCGCCAAAAGCCGGGCCACGGTGGTTTTGCCCGTGCCGGGATTGCCGTAAAATACCATGTGCCGGGAGGTGCCCTTATTGCCCAGGCCCACCTGGCTGCGCATCTGCTGGACCCGGAGCAGATCCACCAGACGGATGATCTCCGCCTTCACGCTGTCCAGCCCCACCAGGGCGTTTAATTCCGCCAAAATCTCGTCAATGCGGCGGGGGGTTAAATCCGCCGTTTTGCCGGCTGATTCCTTCTTTTCCTTTTGCGCTGCACCACCGGATTCCGCTGCTTCTTTTGGCTGGGACGAGGCCCCGGCAGGGGCAGCGCCTTGGCCTGCCGCCGGAGGCTTGCCCCCGCTGATACGCACATTTTTATTGCGGAAAAGGCCATAGCCCTCCACAAACTTATCCAGCATCTTCACATAGGCCGCTGCCGCGTCTCCCACCTCTTTGCTGGCCTCCATGGCAGAAATGGCCTTTCCCAGCTCATCATAGGTCTGGATCAGATAGGCGGTTTTCTGATGCCGATAGGGATCGTCTTTCACCTTACGCCCCGCATCGGCCAAAACAAAATATTTCATGGCCAGGGGAATTTTTTTAGAAAAGCCCTCCTCCCGGTTTAAAGCCGCCAGGGCATCGGAGCGATTGGCCCAGCTTAAGGGATAATCAAAGGTCTCCCGAATCAGGGCCTCCTCCCGGGGCGACATGATTTTGTCTGCATAGGCCAGATAAACGCAAAAATTCACCATATCCACCCGCAGCAGACTCCGCAGATTTCGGCTGGCGGAATCGCTGACCTGGGCAGTGGTGATCAGGTCGCACATTTCATAACAGCATTTTATCCTATCCCGCAGCATGGCGCTCCTTTCTTATGTCCCGCTGATAAGAGCCGGGATGCCGTAGGTAATAATACACATGATACATGTGGCCAGAAGCAGGCCCAGAATAATGGCCGGAACCGCCTTCCGTAATTTGATGCCCAGTAGAGCAGCAATCAGGGAGCCTGTCCAGGCACCGGTGCCCGGCAGAGGGATCCCCACGAAAAGCAAAAGGCCCAAAAACTCATATTGACGTATCTTATCGCTTTTGTTTAAGGCACGGCTCTCCAGCTTTTCCACCATGGGCCTGAAAAGTTTAGTCTTTTTCAGCCAGCCGAAGATGGTGGTGATGAGCAGCAAAATAAATGGGACCGGCAGGATATTGCCCAAAAGACAATAGAAAACCCCTTCCCAGAGGGGCATTTTCAGCAGTGCCGCCGCCACCAGGCCCCCCCGAAGCTCAATGAGGGGTACCATGGATACGATAAAAACCACCAGCTGAGGGGGCATGCCCGTCAGCAGATTCATAAACCACTGGAGTAAGGATTCTCCCATGGACCATATCTTCCTTTGCTAAACCACTTTTTCTATGCCGGGGCCCCGGGGCACCCAGGTTGCTGATTATACCACATCCCCGGCAAAAACAAAAGATGCCTGATTATGATTCCTATTCCGCTGCCTTTAGGGCCTGGGCCATATCGATTTTGGACAGCTTCCACATCATAATCACATAAACCACCAGGGAAAATAAAATGGTGAAGGCCACGGAAAAAATCATGCTAGGAAACTTGACCCGGGCCTGGAAGCTCACCAGATCCACCTGAACCGCCTGCATCACATATCGGTTTAAGGCGATACCCAGAGGGATCCCCAAAAGACTGCCCAGGGCGGTGAGCAGAATATTTTCCCGCAGCACATAGGCCGCCGTCTCCCCGGGGAAGAAGCCCAGCACCTTTACCGTGGCGATTTCCCGCATGCGCTCGGTGATATTGATATGGATCAGATTGAAGATCACAATAAAGGCCAGGGCTGCGGAGCAGACAATGGTGAGAAGCACCACATAGATCATATTCTCCATAATGGAACCGATCCGGTCCTTCATCTGACTGCCGGCGGTGACACTGACTACTCCCTCCGCCCCCAAAAGCCGGGCGGTGGCATCGGTGACCCCATCCCGTTTTAAGACAAAGGCAGTCTTTTTGGGGGCCTCGCTGCCGGTGAGGGTGCGGTAGCCCTCATCGGAAATAATCAGGAAATTATAAATATAGTTTTCAAAAATCCCTGCCACCCGAAGGCTGTATTCCGTTTCGTCCAGGCGGAAATGGATGCTGTCCCCGGTTTTCAGATGAAGATCCCGGGCCAGGGCGGTATTGATCAGCACCTGACCGGGCTCCGGCAGGCTCAGATCCTGCTTGCCCTGACGCAGCTTTATAAAGGCGCTGAAATCGCTGTCCTCTGCCGCGGAGATCAGGTAAGCACTCTTTTCTCTTTTGGCGGAATAGGCGCTGACAGTCTGGTTCATCACAAAGATCCCCTCTCCGCTGTAGCGCCGGGCCAGCTCCAAAAAGTCCTGCTGCTCCGAGTCCGTCATGGCATCCTTAAAGCTCACATCATATTCGTACAGAGTGATGCGGTCGTACTGGTCCTTTACCACATCCTCCACGGAATCCCGTATGCCGTAGCCCGTGACCATGAGAGCCGTGCAGCCGGCCACCCCCAGGAGCATCATCAGCACCCGGGCCCGGTAACGGAACAGATTCCGCACCGTCACCTTATTCATAAAGCTGAGTCGCTTCCAAATCAGAGGAACGCGTTCTAAAAGAACCCGGCGTCCCAGCTTGGGAGCCCGGGGCCGAAGGATGGCAGCGGGCATGTCCTGGAACTGACCTTTAAGGGAAAGCCAGGTAACAAAAAGCATGGCAAAAAGATAAAGACCGCTGATAATCAGAAGCAGCTTCCAGTCCACGGAAAATTCCAGGATGGGCGCAAAGGAATACATGATCCGGTAGGCCTGCCAGAGGATCTGGGGGAAAAACAGACTCAGCAGAGGAATGCCGATGCCGCAGCCCAATAGGGCGGCTGAGCCCGCATAAAAGAGGAATTTCCCCATGATTCTGAAACGGGAGTAGCCCAGGGCCAAAAGGACCCCCAGCTGGCCCCGCTGCTCGTCCACCATCCGGGCCATGGTGGTGGTGCAGATCAGGGCGGCGATCAGGAAAAAGAACAGGGGAAAGACCCGGGCCACGCTGCTTACGATCTGAGCGTCGTTATCCAGGCAGACATAGCCCACATTGGTATTCCGGTCCAAAAGATAAAGGGCAGGAATCTCCAGGGCTGCCAGGTCCCGGTGGCCCTTGTCCAAATCATTCCGGGCGGATTCCAGCTCCAGACGGGCGGACTCCAGGGCCTCTTTAGCCTCATTTTCCGCTGCTTCCAGGGCGGCCCTGCCCTCTTCCGTTTCCTTTCGGCCTTTTTCCAGTTTCTTGGCCGCTTCCTCCAGTTCCTTCTCCGCTTTCTTTAGTTCGGAGGCGCTTTCCTCCCGGGCAACCCGCAGGCTCTCTTCTCCTGCAAAATAAGCTTCCCAGCCCTCGTCCAGCTCCTCTCGGGCCTCTGCCAGCTTGGCCCGGGCGGCGTTTAATTGTTTCCGGCTTTCATTCAGGCTTTTCCGGGCCTCCTCCAGCTGGGCACCGGCGCTTTCGGCCTGGGTGCCCAGCTCTTTCATAAGGGCGGAAGCGCCGCTTAAAAGATTGCGGCTGTCCCGGCTTAGGTTTGTTAAGGCCTCTCCCATTTCCGAGCTGCTGAGGCTTTCCGCCGTCTGTCTTAAATTTTCTGCCATGGCCTTAAATTCAGACAGGGCAGGGCTTGAACCCATCTCCCGCTCTAAACGATCCGCCAATTCCTGAACCGCAGTCGCCAGGGACAGGGCATCCGCCTGAAGCTTCTCCCGGCGGGCTGCCCACAGAGCCTCCAGGGCCTTAGTCCTGGCCTCCAGATCCAGGTTCGGATCCAGGTTGATGTCCGTATATAAGGCAGATAACTCTCCAATGCTTTGGAGGAGCGTATCATAGGTGTTGCGAAAGCTGACGGTGCTTTCATACAGTTCCGCCAGATTGCCGTAGCTGGAGGCCGATGCCTCGTACTGGGCCAGGCCTGCGGCATAGGCCGCTTCCCCCGCCTGATACTGAGCCAGCCCCTCTCCATATTCCTGTTCTCCCTGGGACAGGCGTTTTAAAGCCGCCTCCAGTTCCTCTTCCCCGCTTTTTAAGGCTTCCTCCGCCTGGGCCCGGGCTGTTTCCAGCTGAATCAGCCCTTCTTCATAGGCCTTCTCGCCGCTGGTCAGTTCTTCTTCCCCTTCCAGCAGGGCCTGCCGGGCCTCCTCCAGCTGACTTTCAGCCTTGGCCTTCTCCGCCAGATACGCCTCCATCCCCTTGGCATACTCGGCCTCTCCCTCTGCCAGGGCATCCTCCCCTGCCTTAAGCAGGATCCCGTGGCGGCGATCCGCCTCGTTCCGGGCCAGGGGCTTCACATAATCCTGCAAAGCCTTAACCATTTCCTCATAGGCTTCGCTGTACAAAAAGGCATCCGCCGGCGTGGGCACGGACAGATACAGACTGGTATAATAATCGGCAGAAAAGGCTTCCTCCAAAAGATAGGCAAAGCCGGAAACGGAGCCGGAGCCCATGGTACTGGAGCCCCGCTCATAATTGATATATAAAGGTGAGTGGCAGAAACCCACCACCGTAAATTCGTCCTTTTCAAAGCTGTCCCAGGTATCGGAATTGTTGAGACTGGATAAGCTGAAAGGCTCCCCCAGGGAAAAATAGGGCTTTAAGAGCTCGTCCAGCAGCACTTCGTCCTCTTTTTCCGGCAAACGGCCCTCTGTAAGGCTCACCCGGTTGATTTCTTCCGGCAGACTGTGAAAACGCACAACCCGGTCGTCATCGGGGAAGACCACCATGGCATCCGCCTGAATGACTCCCTCCAGGCTAAGGCCGTCTGTCTGAGCCAGGATCCGGGCCGGCGCATCCTTCTCAAAACCCAGGCCGGATACCAGCTGAAGGTCAAAAAAGGCAATTTCCCGGTAATAGGAATCCGCCGTGATAAGAATGGAATCCCGGGTATTGCGGAGCCCAGCAAAAAAACCGGCTCCCAGCAAAATGATACCCAGCATGGCCAGGTATCGGCCCGGAGCATGAAGAATCTCCCGTATGGTGTTTTTCGCCAGTGCGCTTTTCACCATTCAATCTCGCTGATAGGCAGGGGGTGTTCGTTGATTTCCTGGGCACTGACGGTGCCGTTTTTCACCCGAATCACCCGGTCCGCCATGGCAGTCAGGGCGCTGTTGTGGGTAATAATAATCACGGTCATTTTCCGCTCCCGGCAGGTATCTGCCAAAAGCTGAAGGATGGCCTTTCCGGTTTCATAATCCAAAGCGCCGGTGGGCTCGTCGCACAAAAGCAGCTTGGGATTCTTGGCCAGGGCCCGGGCAATGGCCACCCGCTGCTGTTCACCCCCGGAAAGCTGGGAAGGGAAATTCCCCAGGCGGTGACTCAGCCCCACCTTTTCCAGGGTCTCCCGGGCATCCAGGGGGGCTTCACACACCTGGGCGGCCAGCTCCACATTTTCCAGGGCCGTCAGATTCTCAATCAAATTATAAAACTGAAAAACAAAACCGATATCCCGGCGGCGGTATTCAATCAGACGCCGGGGCCCAAAGGAAGCGATATTTTCCCCATCCAGCAAAATACGGCCGCCGCTTAAGGTATCCATGCCCCCTAAAATATTCAGCAGGGTGGTCTTACCGGCGCCGGAAGGCCCCACAATAACGCAGAGCTCCCCCTCTTCCACCGTAAAGCTCACATCATGAAGAGCCGGAATCAACACTTCACCGGATCGGTAAGTCTTGCTTACATTTTCTGCAAAAATGTAGGAATACATGTTTCCCCCCATAAGGCCCCGCAGAAGGACCCATCTA
This sequence comes from uncultured Lachnospiraceae bacterium, assembly GCA_902783765.1. Taxonomy (GTDB): domain Bacteria; phylum Bacillota; class Clostridia; order Lachnospirales; family Lachnospiraceae; genus UBA6987. The sequence goes on along the minus strand of CACZSB010000125.1, from coordinate 2,674 downwards.
TGGTTTTCAGTATAGCCCACCGCTCCATCATCGTCAATTAAATCCTTTCATTCCCAGGGATTCAAGCCCTTTTCTTCAAGAAAAATATTGCTTTTCCGTCTTGAAATGAGCACAAACGGATGGTATATTGATAAAAAACCACGTAAAGGAGCGTTGCTTTATGGGTAAGTTTGTTGTAGGAACCACTAAGAATGACGGTTTTCGCTTTAATCTGAAGGCCGGCAATGGCGAAATCATCGCCACCAGCGAGACCTATTCCACGGAGTCCTCCTGCTTAAGCGGCATTGAGAGCGTGCGTAAAAATGCTGTGGAAGCCAAGCTTGAGGACCAGACCGTAGATAATTTCGAAACCCTTACGAATCCCAAATTCGAGGTTTATAAGGACAAGGCCGGGGAATTCCGTTTCCGCTTAAAGGCCCGCAACGGTGAAATCATTTGCCACGGCGAAAGCTACAAGGCCAAGGCAAGCTGCTTAAACGGCATTGAATCCATTCGCAAGAATGCGCCGGATGCCACGGTGGAGAAGGAGGAGGCATAAGCTTCTATCTTCCCTAACGGGCGGCTTTCAGGAGCTTTTGGCTTCCGTCAGCCGCCTTTTCATTTTATAAAACCCTTCCACTACCCCCTTTCCAGCTGCCTGGAAAAATAGTAAGGAATGATTGAAGATGAATGAAAAGATGATATTTCATTACAATTACCCGGTGGATACCATGGATCTCAACATGCATCACCGGCTTCGCTCCTCCCGGCTTTTAGAGCTGGTACAGCATGTTTCCGGCCTCCATGCAGAGGCTCTGGGGCTGGGGGAGGACGTGCTGTTATCCAAGGATCTGGCCTGGGTGGTGGTGAAGCAGAAAATGATTATCCACCGTCTGCCCGGACGGGGGGAAACCATGTGTTTTTCCACCTGGCCCGGCCGGGGTCTCCACGGTCTCTTTCCCCGTTATCTGGAGATAAAGGACGAAGAGGGACAGCCCCTGGCGGATTGCTGTTTTGTGTGGGTGATTCTGAATCGAAGCAGCCGGGAAATGGTGCAGCCTGCCACCCTGGGACTGGAAATGCCCGCAGCCGAACGGGATGCTCTGATGCCCCTGCCCCGGATTCCCAAGGCCCTGTTGCCGGAGCTTAAGCGGGGAAGCTTTACGGTTCCTTATCATTACATTGATTTTGTGGGCCATATGAATAATGCCCGCTATCTGGATACGGCGGAGAATTTCATTGATTCCGTAAAAGAAGGGGCCGCCTTAAAGGAAGCCGTAATAGAATATGCCCACGAGCTTTTATTAGGCGAAACCATGGAGCTGTGCTTCGGCCGGGAAGGCAATCGCTGGTCAGTTCAGGGCAAGCGGGGCGATAAAACCATTGTCAGTTTATTCCTGGAATATGCGTAAATCTGCAGCTAGAAAGCCCTTACTTCCTCTTACCTGGTTCGCAATTTAGCTTTTCATGGACCGACTTTGAAAGGGCGGATCCCTTGACTTTATATATATATATATAATCTCCCCATATTCACAAGTTCACGCTTAAGCGTTTGGGGAGGTTCTTTTTATGAGATTCCGTCTTTTTTCAGCCCGTTCCATTTGCTTGATTACGGTTTTATTGCTTGCCACTGTCGTGCTGCTGTCTGCCTGTGGAAAAGAAACAGATAATTCAAAACAAACATCAAAATCTCAGGATGTATCCAGTGAAGAAAATCCCTCAACATGAGAAAACACGGAAAAAGCGGATTCCGAAAGCAAGGTATCAGAAAGCCGTTACCCGGGTATGAAAACAGAATTTGATATGGCTGATGCCTGGGAAAGGAGATGGTCCGTTGATGGGCGGATTGTACATGCCTACGGCGGAACCTGGTTTGAACAAATAGGCTTTGAAAATGACGGCCGTGAAAATGGCCTCCCCCATAGCGACAATATTTATTTTCTGTCCGACGAAGAAGGCGCGGAACCTATTTTAATGGCATCGGTGCCCATGAATTTTTATGATGGCATAGATCAGGATACAATTTGCGGTATTATTCCAGGACCGGAAACAGAAGATGGCAGAAAACTGTTTTTCTTGCAAAAAGAAATAGAGAACAATGATGCAGTGTTAAAATGCATAAACCTTGAATCCGGTCAGTGCGATAATTTGTCGCGATGTCCCGGTTCGATTTTATTTGCCCTTTTCTCAAGAACTGAAAACAAAGCCTATTTATTTACGAATACAGGGTTGTCTGTACTAGATTTGATTACAGGAGAAATAAGTGAATTCCATTTTCATTCACCTTTGCGTGGCGAAACAGAATTTATACAAGGAATTGCTTTTACACCGGACTACTATTATTTTGCAAAGGGCCTTATAAGCAATGGTTACCCGGGGGCCTTGTATGGAATCTATCGAATTGGATGGGAAGAAGGAAAGGTGGAGGAAGTTGCCCCACTTTCAGCCGAATTTTCTTGCTCTCGAATTGATTATAGAATGGTATTGTGTTCGGGAAAATATCTAATATACAGCGATGGAGATATGGATAGTGGGGATGAAAACACTGCATATGTAATAGAGATATCCTCGGGTAAAGAGTTGATGATTCTCCATGATTTCTGGCCTCCTACAGCCTGTATATCAGGAGATAGTATTATTTGTTTAGCGGACGAAGGGATAAAACGAATTAATGTACAAGATAACAGTACAGAGT
>CACZSB010000124.1 GCA_902783765.1 uncultured Lachnospiraceae bacterium | reverse complement strand
TCGAAAAAAAGCGGTCTGAATCAGACCGCTTTTTCTGTATGCTTTTTTGATTCAGCCTTACGGCGTCAGCCGGTTGGGAGAGCGGAAGAGGAACATACACTCCTTAATGGCCAGCCCCAAAAGCAGCATGGTGAGCCGGTCCACTCCCAGGCCGAAGCCTCCGTGGGGCGGGCAGCCGTATTTAAAGAAATCCAGATAGAATTTCACATCCTCTCCCAGACCCTTTTCCTCTGCCTGGGCCTTCAGCTGGGCAAAGCGGTGCTCCCGCTGGGCCCCGGTGGTGATCTCCGTGCCCCGCCAGATTAGGTCAAAGCCCAGGGGCATTCCCTTTTCATCCCGCATGTGGTAGAAAGCCCGTTTTTCAGGCTTGTAATCCGTTACAAAGAGAAACTCGTGATTATAATGCTTTTTCACCCATTCCAGGCTTAAATGCTCCGCATCGGTGGTCAGATCCCCCTTTTCGGCTTCATCGATGGTATAGCCGAATTCCTTTTCCAGCCCTTCGTACAGATCCGCCAATTTCACCTCCGGGAAGGGCAGGGTGGGAACGGTCAGGGGAACGCCGAAGAGGGCCTCGATTTCCTCGCCGTAGGTCTCTTTCACCTTGCCCAGGGCATAGGTCAGCAGCCGGGCCTCCATGTCCATCACATCCCGGAAGGAATGAATATAGCTCATTTCCAGGTCGAAGCCCGTAAACTCGGTGGTATGCTTATTGGTAAAGGATTTCTCCGCCCGAAATACGGGGCCCACCTCGAAAATCCGCTCAAAGCCTCCGGCCATGGCCATCTGCTTGTAAAACTGGGGACTCTGGGCCAGATAGGCATTCCGGTCAAAGTATTTCACCTCGAACACGTCGGCGCCGCTTTCCGAGGCGGCGGCAATCAGCTTGGGGGTATGAATCTCTAGGAAGTTTTCCTTCAAGAGATATTCCCGCATGGCATTCACCAGGCAGGTCTGCACCTTGAACATCAATTGATTTTCGTCGGTGCGCAAATCCACCCAGCGGTAATCCAGCCGCTGATCGATGGAGGAGCGCTCCACCGCCTGCTTCTTTTTGGTGGCGGGAATGGATTTCCGGGCAATGGGCAGGGCTTCTGCCAGGGACTCCACAATGATTTCCTGGGGAATCATCTCCCGGCCCCCTAATTTTACATATTCATTTTCAATCACAGGGCCGATGGCGGTAATCACACTATCCGGGGTCAGGGCTTCGATAGCCTGCGCCACCTGGGGCATTTTTTCCTTCTCCACCGTGATCTGCAGGCGGCCGGTGATATCCTTCAGCACAATAAAGGCCATGGCCTTGGAATCTCTGAAATTATCCACAAAGCCCTGGACGCAAAGGGCCTGGTCTGTGCCGGCCTTTATGTCCTTAATATAAGTTCGTTCCATATGCTAATCCTCCTTCTTGGAATCAATTATTTATGTCAGCCGCCGGATGCTCTCGGTGCTGCTTAAAACCATTAAATGATCCGTCTCGTTAAAACGGTAGGACACCGGCGGCAGGGGAGCCACCACCCCGCCCCGGCGGGTAGCCAGAATGCTGATATTATAGGTGGCCCGTACATTCAGTTCCACAATGCTCTTGCCGATCCAGGCCGCCGGGGCGGTGATTTCGTAGATTTTATAATCCTCCGTTAGGGGAATGCAATCGAAAATGGAATCATTGGAGGCGCTCACCGCCAGGTTTTCCGCCGTCTGCTTTTCCGGATAAATAATATGATCTGCCCCGATGGTTCTGAGGAATTTGGCCTGTACTTCCTCCCCCGCCTTGCAGTAAACGCAGCGGGCCCCCAGCTCCTTCAGGTGATCCGTGATAATCAAACTGGTCTGGAAATTGGAGCCCACGCTGACAAAGCAGGCGTCAAAGGCGGGAATATCGAAGGAACGGAGGGTTTCCTTATCGGTGCAGTCCCCGATGCGGGCGCTGACCCCCAAGGGCAATACCCGGGAAACCGCCGCCTCGTCCTGATCCACCACTAAAAGCTCGCATTTCTGCCGGGAAAAGGCCTCCGCCAAAAGAAAGCCGAAATTGCCGAGACCGATCATTAAAAATGACTTCATAAAGGGCTCCTTTCTCTGAACCGCTATTTATCCTACGGTAATATTTTCTTCAGGGAACTGCAGGGGCTTCTGCCGCTTCTCCAGCAAGGCCACGGAGAAGGAAACGCTTCCCACCCGGCCCATGAACATCAGCAGGGCAATCAGAAGGGAAGAAAAGGGGCTGAGGGCCCCGGTAATGCCTGTGGTCATGCCCACGGTACCTATGGCGGAAAAGCTCTCAAACAGGGCGTCCAGGGCTGCAAAGCCGTCGGCGGCGCAGAGAATCAGGGCCGCCAGACAGGCGCAGCCTGCGTTGGTTAAAAACACGGTGACGCTTTTTTGCACCGTTTCATGGGACAGGCTCCGGCCGTAGGCGGAGGCCTTTTTCTCCCCCCGGAAGGTGGCTAAAAGGGATAAAAACAGTACCGCCAAGGTGGTGGTTTTAATGCCTCCGGCAGTGGAACCCGGGGAGCCCCCCACCAGCATCAAAAAGATGGTGAGCAGCTTGGAGGCGTCCGTGAGAGCCCCGGTATCCGTGGTATTAAAGCCGGCAGTGCGGGCGGTGGCGGAGGAGAAAAGGGACTCTAAAACCCGGGTGCCGAGGGTCGCATCTCCCTGGCTCCGCTCAAATACGAAAAAGAGCAAAGCGCCGCCGAAAAACAGGATCCCCGTAAAGCTGAGCACCAGCTTGGAATGGAGGGAATACTTTTTCCAGGCAAAACGGTTTTTCATAATATCGTCCCATACCAGAAAACCCAGGCCCCCAATCACAATCAAAAGGATGATCACCATATTTACCAGCCAGTCCTGGTGGAAAATCATAAGAGAGGAGGCCGCCTCCCGGCCGCTGAACAGGTCAAACCCCGCATTGCAGAAGGCGGAGATGGCATGAAAAAGGCTCGTCCACAGACCCCGGGCAAAACCGTAGCGGGGAATAAAGCGGATGGCTAAAAGCAAGGTTCCCAGTCCTTCAATCAGAAGGGTGCCCCGGACGATTTTTCCCGCAAAGCGCTGGATCCCGTCAATATGGGACAGATTCAGGCTTTCCACCATGGTTTCCCGGGCGGAAAGGCCCATGCGTTTATGGAAAAAGAGGAAGAAAAAGGTGGCAATGGTCATAAAGCCCAGGCCCCCCACCTGAATCAGCAGCAGGATAATTAGCTGGCCGAAAAGGGACCAGGCGCTGCCTGTGGGAACCAGCACCAAACCGGTAACGCAGGAAGCGGAGGTGGCGGTAAAAAAGGCAGTTCGCAGACCTAGGCTTTTTCCCGTGGCCGAGGCTGCCGGTAGCAGCAGCAGCAAAGTGCCTACCATTACCATCAGCAGGTAGCCCAGTACTATCAATTGTATGTGTGTTAATCTTTTCTTCATGGCTTATCGGTGATCCCAGGTGGTTCGGGACAAAAGGGCAATAATAGGGAAAATCTCCAGCCGTCCCGCCAGCATATCAAAAATCAGCACCAGCTTGGATAAAACACTGAAGCTGCCATAATTGGCCATGGGGCCCACCCCCTCCAGGCCGGGGCCCACGTTGTTGAAGCAGGCCAGCATGGCGGTAACGGAGGTGGATAAATCCTTTCCGTCCAGAGTCAGCAGTAAAAAACTCACCAGGGCAATGACCACATAAGCGGATAAATAAGTGCGTAAATTGGACAGCACCCCGTCGTTCACCGGCTTGCCGTTGCTGCGCACTAAATAAATCCGCCCTGGACGGATCATCCTTCTTAAATTGCTGTGGAGATCCTTCAGGATCAATTGGAAGCGGATGCACTTCATGCCGCCCCCGGTGCTCCCGGCGCTGGCCCCTAAAATGGTTAAAAATATCAAAATCCCCTTGGCGAAGCTGGGCCACAAATTAAAATCCGTGGTGGCAAAGCCGGTGGTGGACATGATGGAGGCGGCCTGGAAGAAGGAGGCTCGAAGGGTTTCCTCCGCCCCCTGGCCCGGCTGATAAATATTCAGGGCGATGAAAAGCCCGGCCCCCAGCAGGGTCAGAAAATAAAAGCGCAGCTCCCCGTCCTTAAACACGCTTCCCGGGCGCTTGCGGATCAGCAAATAGTAGCAGCTGAAATTGACGCCAAAAAGGAACATGAATAAAGTGGTGATCCACTGGACATAGGGAGAATAGCCCCCCAGCCCCGCATTGGTCACCGCAAAGCCCCCGGTGCCTGCGGTGCCCAGGGCGATACAAACCGCGTCAAAGAGGGGCATACCGAAGGATAAAAGCAGAATATCCAGGGCCGTAAGGCCGATATAAATCAAATACAAAATCCGGGCGGTGTGGGAGAGCTGGGGTACCAGCTTGCCCACATCGGGCCCCGGGCTTTCCGCTTTCAGAATATGCAGGGTGAAACCGGAACCCCGACTGCCCTGGGGCAGCAGGGCCAGCAGAAAGACCAAAACGCCCATGCCCCCCAGCCAGTGGGTAAAGCTGCGCCAGTAAAGCAGGCTTTTTCCCAGCCCCTCCACCTCGGAAAGGATAGAGGCTCCGGTGGTGGTAAAGCCGGAAACGCTTTCGAAAAAGGCATCGATATAGGCGGGGATGGCCCCGGAGATCCAGAAGGGCAAAGCTCCGGTGAGGCCCATGATAATCCAGGAAATGCCGGCGCAGGCCAGGCCTTCCTTCTCGTAAAATTCCCCCGCCTTTTCGCCCCGGCTGAGCAATACCAAAAGACCCGCCAGCAGCAGGATGATTCCCAGAGAAATCAAATAGGCTCCGGTGGAACGGGACTCCCGGCAGATCAGGGACAGCAACAGGGCCGGCAGCATAAAGGCGGCCTCGACTACCAAAATCAGGGAAGTAAATCGGCTTAGGGATTTAAAATTCATACAAAAACCTTTAGGCCCGGCTCCGGGGAGACTCAGGCGAAAATATCGTTAAAGCGCTGGATATTCTGGGTCTCGGTGGCAATCACGATCACCGAATCCCCCTCCTGATAGCGGGACTGGCCGCTGGCAATGGTCACCTTGCCCCTGTGGAAAATAGCGGCAATCAGCACATTATCCTTGGTGGGCAGATCCACCAGAGGCGTATCCCGGTGGCGGGACTGGGGCCCGATAATAAATTCGCTGGCCTCCACCTGTCCCCCCGCCACGGACTGAACCGTCAGGGCGGTTTCTCCCTTCATATCCCGCATGGAGCGCACATAGCGCACCACCATATCGCTGCAAATCTGCTTGGGGGAAATGACGCTGCCCAGGGGCAGCTCCCCAATCACGCTGTTTAATTCGTCAATATGCCCCTGTTTGGTGATTACCAGGGGAACTTTCCGCTTATCCGCATACAGGGACATGATAATATTCAGCTCGTCCAGCCCGGTTAGGGTTACAAAGGCATCCGCCGAGGAAAGGCCCTCCCGTTCCAGGGTGGTGGGATCCGTAATATCTCCGTGACTGACGCTGACCTGGGGCAACAGCCGGGCCAGTTCCTCGCAGCGGTTTTTGTCCTGGTCGATAATCTGCACCTGAATCCCGTCCCGTTCCAGCATTTCCGCCAGATAGTGGCTAATCCGGTCGCCTCCGCCTAAAATCACCCGCCGGACCTTGTGGGTGATAATCCCCAGGCTTCGCAGCAGGGCTCCCAGCTCCCGGGCCGGGGCGGTTACATAGACACGATCTCCGGTCTGGAGGGTGAAATCACCCCCGGGGAGCGTTACTTCGCTGCCCCGCTGAACGGCGCAGATCAGAATCCGGGTTTTTAAGATCTGGGGAATATCCTTTAAGGGCACATTGGCCAGAGGGCTGTCCGCCGCCACCTTAAATTCCACCAGCTCCACCTGGCCCTTGGCAAAGGATTCCCGGGTGAGAAAGCCGGGGTAGCGCAGAAGGCGCTCAATTTCCCGGGCGGCGCTTCGTTCCGGATTCACGATCAGGGAAAGGCCGAAGACCTCCCGCATTTCCATGATCTGATCCGTATATTCCGAATTGCGAATGCGGACAATGGTGTGGATATGGGGATTCAGCTGCCGGGCGGTGACGCAGCACAGAAGATTCATTTCGTCCATGTTGGTGACGGCAATCAACAAATCTGCCTCCGCCGTTCCCGCCTCCCGCAGCACCTCCATGGTGGCGCAGTTACCCTCCAGGCCCAGCACGTCGTACTGGCTGCAGACCCGCTGCAGCACCGAAGATTTTTTGTCTATCAGCGTAATATCGTGGCCGTCCGCCGCCAGCTCCGCTGTCAGGGAAGTACCCACCTTGCCGCCGCCGGCAATGATGATTTTCATGTAAAGCTCCTTTTATCGGGATTCCCGTTCCCGCAAGCCCCTGAGACAGGTTTTGAAGGCATTTTAATCCCGATATCACATTATAGCAAAAAGGAGGGAAAATACAATGAAAAAAGATTTTGAGCTTCTGTCACCCGGAATAGGAATAGGAGAGGATGGGATCAGGGTTTTTCGGATAGCAGCTTGAATGGCAACTTTTAATTCATGGAGGGGGGGCACCCCCATTTCGCGGCCTTTTACCGGCAGAAATACCCCCTCGAATGCCACGGCAGGCTGCGAATTTATCCGCCCGCGTTCCCTGCTTTCTCGTAATCCTTAAACCGCTCCTCAAGGTAGTTTTTCCACTCCTCCATGAGTTCTTCCATGCTCTTGTCTGTCAGCCGTGACAGGTCATGATGAACCAGGAAATAATCCAGCACTTCCCGCTCGCCAAATTCTGTAATGAGGTAGTGGATAAAAGCCGCCCCTGCTTCGTAGGGAGAATCATATACCGTGAAATCATAGAAATAGGTTACCAGGTTCAAATACTCACCCCCATCCTGCACCGGATCAAAGGGCCTTCCCAGAGTCTCTAAATAACGGGCAGATACATCCCTCATCTTTTCATTGTAAATCGCCTCGGCCTCTACACTCCATGCATATAATACATTGGCATAACTTGAAAAACGCCTTTGGTAATAGCGAGTTAAGCCTTCCTGAACCCATTGTACGCCAGTTTTCGGGCTATGCCAGATTAAGGAATGGACATATTCGTGGGAAAATGAATACAGAGAGGTCAGATAAATCTGATGAGGCGCGGAAAAATAGTATCCGCCCATAGTTTGCGGATTAAAGTGATCATTATATATCAAAATAACTGAAAGGCTGTTTCTGTACGGATACAGATTAAAAAAGTCCTGGTACTGCTTCATGTCCATTCTCAGGCCTTCAAACACTTTTCGATATGATTTATAAGAGGTTTTACCGTAATACATTTCTTTCGTCAGGTCTTCCCAATCCTCTGTATCGAAGATTATATCGTAATTAATGTCCTTAAAATCCCGCTCTGTATAGAAAGTGGCATACTCACATTGCAGGACATGGGAATAGGTGGTGCCGCCCAGGGCATATAAGAGGGGGCTCAGCTCCGGCTCCACGCCCTGGCTTTTGTAGTGGTCTGCCAGGGCTTCCCTGGCAATTGCCGCAGTTTCCAGCTGCCCGCTCTTTTTCAACAAATCCTGATAGACAGCATGGCCATGCTTTTTGACATACGCAGAGGCAAAATTCAGGGCGATAGCCTTGTTGTTATTCAATTCCTCCTCGTCACAAAAATCCGGACTGAAGCATAAAAGATTGAGATCATAATAATCCCAGTCCTCCGGATAGCGGGCTTCCGGGATTTCTTCTCCCAGGAGCAACGCTGCATACCCATAAGCCATTCCATAGTTGGTAAATTCACCGTAGGCGGCCAGCAGCACGCCGGTCAGATATTCTAAATCGCTCATGTGGTCCATGCGGCCGTACAAACTGCCATTTTCCACATAAGTGTGCTTCATTTTTACCACGTTATACAGGCAAATGCGAAACTCCCCGGTGACGCCCGCTTTCATCAGCAATTCTTCCGTAAAGCGAATCCGCTCATTGCAGTCCGCCTCTGGGATGTTTGTATCAAAGCAGTAGGTTCTGCCATTTACGCTAACGCTTTGCATCTGGCGGGTAACAGAGAAATCCTCGTAGTTACTTTTTTTCTCGTTAAAGCTTATTTTCTCATTCTTGTATTCCAGATCGGAAAAATCTGTTACCAGCGCATCTTTGGTTTCTTCCGATGCCTGGGTTGTACTTTCCTCCACTGCCGAGGTGCTGCTTTCTCCTTCAGTGGAGTTTAAGGGCGTTTCCGTCTGAGGCTGTGTGCTTTCCGTCCGTGCCCCAGCCGTCTCCATCTGAGGAGTGGTCACGGCTTCCGTCTGCTGCCCGCAGCCGCACAAAAGGAACAGACTTAGCATTAGCAGTAAAAACATGTTTTTAGACATACTCATTATCCCTCTCAAATTTAAGATTTCTCTGTCTCCAGGCGGTTGGATGCGCCCTTTTATCCGCCCGCGTTCCCTGCTTTTTCGTAATCCTGAAACTTTTCATTCTCTTTTTTCAAATATACCATATCCATACCTGCAGTTCCATAGACAGGCAGTGAAGCCCTTTCATCCGGGGAATAGTTGACTTTCTGCCAAGGAGTGCTACAATAAAATGTAAAATAAAAGCGAACGAAGCATAATCATTAAGATTGAAACGCCTGGCGTTTTAATAAAAACCTTTTGAAAGAGGAGAGAAAACCATGAAGAAGTTTTTCGCAATCCTTCTGACCCTGGCCCTGACGGTCTCCTGCCTGAGCGCCTGTTCCAGCCCAGGCAATAAGGAAACCACCCCCAGCGGCGGCGGCAGCGCTGCCCAGAGTGAGGTGGAAAAGATCATCGCTCAGGCTCAGACCATGACCCTGGAAGAGCTGGCCAAAAAGGCCATCGAAGAATCCAACGGCAAGACCTTCTACGGCGTGGGCAACTCCAGCCGCGGCAAAAGCGCCCTGCCCCTGTTCATCGACTACTTAAAAACCATCGATTCCAATTACAATATGGAATTCGAATGGCAGCAGCCCAAGAACAACAAGATTTTCGATCAGCTGACGGCGGACTCTTTAAAGAGCACCGGCACCTTTGCCATGACCCTGATTCAGGACGGCAACCAGATCGAAAGCAAAATGGTTCAGACCGGCATTTTAAAGACCTTCATCCCCAAGGATTGGGCCAGCGCCAACAACACCACCGTGGAGGCCTATAAGGGCTATCTGCCCCTGCAGACCTTAAATAAGATCTTTGAGTTTAACAACACCGGCTCCAAGACCTATTCCAACGTGTGGGATTTTGTGGCTGAGGGCGAACATGGCCTGTACATGGATATTGACTCGGAAATCGTGGGCAAGAACTTCCTGTACATGCTTACCAAGCCTGAGTATGCCAAGGGCTTAAAGGATGCCTATGACGCCCTGGATGCTTCCAAGAAGAGCTATTTCGATCCCGTGATTAATGGCCTGGAAAAGGATGCCACGGAGCTGGGACTGGATGCCAACGGCAAGTATGCCCTGGCCTGGATCAAGCTTTGGGTGGAAAGCTACAATGCTCAGCCCGATGACGGCCCCATCTGCAATACCCTGGTACAGAAATCCGCCACGGATCAGTTCGGTCTGCTGGTGTATTCCAAGCTTCGCAGCGTGGAAGAATCCGATCAGGTTTCCAAGAAGAATGTGACGGTGGCCGCCTACCAGGATGGTTACACCGGCTTCGGTGGCTATGGCTACTGCCACTACCTGTTTGTTACCAAGAACAGCCCTCTGCCCTGGACGGCCTGTGCCTTCATCGCTTACATGACCTGCACCGTGGACGGCTTCTCCGCCTGGGGCAAGGACATTGGCGGCTACTCCTCCAACCCTACTGTTGCCAAAGGCACGGAAGAGAAGTTTAATCACTCCACCAGCGGCGGCACGGATTTCCCGGTGCTGAACGACAAGGGCTTTGACTGGTGGAAGGGAAAACTGGTGATTGAGGATCCTGCCTACTGCGCCAGCGTGGCCTTCACCGTGGGCTCCTGGATCGAAATGCTGACCAAGTATACGGCCCAGTAAGCCATCGAAAATCCCGAAACAGTATAGAAACGACAACTGATCAAGGGGGGCGTCGTACAGGCGGCGCCCCTTTTTCCAAAGGGGGCCTTTATGAGCCAATCATCCAATCCTTCCGGAAATCGCAGTAAGATATTTCTGAACCACCTGAAATCCTTTTTCGGGAAGCCTCAGAACACCATTTTGGTGCTTATGGGGATTATTTGCACCATCACCACCTTTGCGCCTATTGTGGCCATTGTGGAAGATACTCTGAAAATCCATGTGGGGTCCATTGACCAGTATCTTACCGGGAAGAGCTCCGGTTATACCTTTGTCAACTATGTGGATCTGTTCACCAGCCGGGTGGCCAAAACCAATCTTTGGACACCTCTCTTGAACACGGTGATCATGTCCGTGCTTTCCTGTCTGGTGGCCATTCTGTACGGGGGCTTTTTTGCCTTCCTGGTGACCCGGACCAATTTAAAATTCAAGAAATATTTAAGCTCCATCTTTATTTTTCCCTATATCATGCCCCAGTGGACCCTGGCCATGGTATGGAAAAACCTCTTTGACTCCAATCTGGTGACCGGCACCCGGGACGGACTTTTGGCCAGCCTGTTCGGCATTACCATGCCGGCCTGGTGGTGCCAGGGTCTTTTTCCCTCGGTGATCGTACTGGGGCTCCATTATGCCCCTTTCGCCTATATCCTCATCGGCGGCATTTTCCGAAACATGGATGCCAACTTGGAGGAGGCGGCCACCATTTTGAATACCCCTCGGTTTAAGATTATGACCCGGGTGACCCTGCCCCTGGTACGGCCGGCGATTCTATCCACCATTCTGCTGGTTTTCGGCAGCTCCATGGGCAGCTATCCCGTGCCCCACTATTTGAAATTCACCACCCTTTCCACTAAATATCTGGAAATGAATGTGAAATATGCCGGGGAGGCCTCCATCCTGGCGGTGATTATGATGCTGCTGGGGGTGGGGATTATGATCCTGAACCAGCGGAGCCTGAAAAGCCGCAAAAGCTATACCACGGTTACCGGCAAATCCGGTCAGAGCTCCAAAATCAATCTGGGGAAGGCGGGCAAGTGGATTGTTGCGGGAATCTTTATGGTGCTGACCTTTTTAACCAGTATCTTTCCCATTATTTCCTTTGCCTTTGAAACCTTCCTGCCCAACCCGGGGGATTATAGTTTCCTGTACACCTTAAACCCCGCCAACCTCACCACCAAATGGTGGATGACGGCGGAAAATGTTACGGAAAACGGCCTCTACGGCCAGATGGGGATGCTGTACAATCCCACCATTTGGAACGCCTTCAAGGGTACTATTTTGGTTTCTGTGGCCTGTGCTCTGGTGGCGGGAACTTTGGGCACCCTGATTGGCTATGCCGTGTCCAAAAACCGCCGAAGCCGTCTGGCAGGCTATGTGAATTCCGTGGCCTTTTTGCCCTATCTGATGCCCTCTGTGGCAGTGGGTATTGCCTTCTTTATCCTGCTTACGGGAGAGAAGCTGAATCTGTACAATACCTACTGGATTCTGATTATTGTGGGCACCGTCAAATACATTCCCTTTGCCAGCCGGGCTTCCTTAAACTCCATGCTGCAAATCAGCGGAGAGATCGAAGAGGCGGCTATCATCCAGAATGTGCCCTGGGTCAAACGGATGCTGCGGATTATTATTCCCATTCAGAAATCTTCCATTATCAGCGGTTATTTATTGCCCTTTATGACCTGTCTGAGAGAATTATCCCTTTTCATGCTGCTGTGCGTTCAGGGCTTTATTCTCTCCACCACCCTGGATTATTTCGACGAGATGGGCTTATATGCCTTCTCCAGCGGCATCAATTTGATTCTGGTCATCACCATTTTGGTATGCAATACAGTTGTAAATAAACTCACCGGCGCCAGCCTGGACGAGGGCATCGGCAGCTGATATAGACCGGGGTTTCATGGGCCCCGGGTTTGAAGGAGAGTAAAATATGCCTAAGATTGTTTTAACAGATGTGACAAAACGCTGGGACAACTTTTATGCCGTGGATCATCTGGACCTGACCATTGAAGACCAGGCCTTTGTGACCTTGCTGGGTCCCTCCGGCTGCGGCAAGACCACCACCCTGCGGATGATCGCCGGGCTGGAGACCCCCACCTCCGGCCGTATCACCATCGGAGACCGGGTGGTTTTTGACAGCGAGAAGGGCATCAATATCCCCGCCAACAAGCGGAAGGTGGGTTTCCTTTTCCAGAACTATGCCCTCTGGCCCAATATGACGGTTTATCAGAATATCAGCTTCGGGCTCACCAATGTGAAGGAAGAAATGCCGGATAAAAGGCTGGATATTAAGGCTCTGCAGGATATGGAGGCCATTTTGTCCAATCCCGAGCTCTTCCTGAGCGTGGCAGAGGACAGCCGGGACAAAAAAGGCAAGCTGGATGAAAAGCGCTTTGAGGTGCGGCTGATTGACAGCTATACCATCTCCGGTTACTCGGCCCGGGAATTGATGGGCCTGGGCATCCACAAGGCGTCAGACCCCAAGGGAGAAGCGACCAGGCAGGCGGCCCTGTATCGGGAAAAAGCACAGAAGGAGCTGGCGGCCCTGCAGGCCCAGGGGCTGAGCCTGAATGAAAACTATGAAGTAATGAAGGGGGGACAGGTTCAGCATTCCCTGCGGAAATTCACCAAGGAGGAAATCGATCTGACAGTGCGCCGGGTTTCCCGGATTGTGAAAATCGGCATGTTTATGGATCGTTATCCTGCGGAGCTTTCCGGGGGCCAGCAGCAGCGGGTGGCCATCGCCCGGACCCTGGCGCCGGAACCCTCGGTGCGTTTTATGGATGAGTCCCTGTCCAACCTGGATGCTAAACTACGGCTGGAGATGCGCTCCGAGCTGCAGCGGCTCCACCTTACCACCGGCAGCACCTTTGTATATGTGACCCACGATCAGATGGAAGCCATGACCCTGGCCACCCGGATCTGCCTTATTGACAACGGCCTGTTGCAGCAATACGACGCCCCCCTGACGGTGTATCATTATCCCAATAACACCTTTGTGGCGGACTTTGTGGGCAATCCCTCCATCAATTTTGTGGAGGGCCATGGCCGGCAGAGGGAGGACGGCAGTGTGGTGCTGACGGCCCTGGAGGGCCAGGAGCTGGCTTTCACTTTTGCAAAGCCCACCTCTCTGGGGACCTGGCGGGAAGCCCTGGCCCAGCGGCTGCAAAAAAAGGCCGCCGCCGCCGAAGCAGCGAAAAAAGATAAAAAGTATGTGGAAAAGGGGAATAAGGACAGCCTGTTCAAATATCCCATCGCCCGGGTGGAGGATCCGCTGGAGGAAGAGGAGATTATTACAGAAGAAGATTTTGTTCTGGGTATCCGGCCGGAGTTTGTGGAGATTGTGGAAAGCGGCGGCATAGAGGGAGAAATCTACAGTGCCATGCCCACAGGCATGGAAACCACCGTGCGGGTGCGGGTGGGGAATTTCCTTCTCACCGGCGTCAGCTTCGGAGGCGTAACCTACGAAATAGGCCAGTCGGTGCGGGTGGCCTTTAAAGGGGACGCCGTGATGCTCTTTGACCGAGGCTCCGGAGAGCTGGTGGGCACCGGCGGCGTCCGCATCCTATAAAGCCGGCCCTTAATTCAGAAGCTGCTTTAAGAAGTTTTCCACCCCGTCCAGGCGGCAGTCCGGCACCACC
>CACZSB010000123.1 GCA_902783765.1 uncultured Lachnospiraceae bacterium | reverse complement strand
GTTCAACGACGAAGTGAACTTCGACCGGGATTGGCTGGATGAAGCCCGCCGCTATCTGTGCAATATCGTGGGCAAATACGGCCCCCACGTGCAGCTGCTTTTGGGCAAAGCCGCCAAGGTGCTGGAGCACATTAAAATCGTCTGCCCCCTCCACGGCCCCGTATGGCGCAGTGATTTAATGTATATCATCGACAAATACAATCACTGGTCCACCTACACCCCGGAAGAAAAGGGCATTATGATCGTGTACGCCTCCATGTACGGCGGCACGGAAAATGCGGCCCAGTGCCTGGCTTCCAAAATCGTGGAGAAGGGCTTCACCAATGTGAAGGTATATGATGTTTCCGCCACCCATCCTTCCTACCTGGTGTCCGATGCCTTTAAGTATTCCCATATCGTATTCTGCTCGGTGACCTACAACCTGAACATTTATCCCGTGATGCATGCCTTCCTGGATGAGCTGCGGATGCTGAATCTCCAGAACCGGGTCTGCGCCATTGTGGAAAACGGCACCTGGGCCTGCAAGAGCGGGGATCTGATGCAGAAGTTCATTGAAGACAATATGAAGAACATGACTGTCCTCAACGAGCGCCTGTCCTTGGCCTCCACCCTCCAGAACGACAAGGAGCATGAGCTGGATACCCTGGCTCAGGCCCTGATCGATTCCATGGATCTGGTGTCCACCGATCCGGCGGATACCAAGAAATAATAAGAGAAATAATCGAGCCATGGGCTCAAAAAAGTGCCGCCTCCGGGACGGCACTTTTTCTTATGGGGCAAATGGTTTACAGCACCCCAATCAGCACTAAAAACCACAATCCGAAACTCACCAGCACGATTAGAGCCAGCAGCAGGCTTCCCCAGGAAAACTTCCCTCTTTTGCCTTCTTCTGCCTGCTCCACGAAGCCCCCTTTCCGGAGTGCCGTCACCAGGGGCTTGTATAGGAGTAGGGCGATTCCCGCATTGATGCCCCCCTTTACCAGATTAAAGGGCAGAAATACGGTGGCCAGCATGGCCGCCACTTCGGCCCGCTCCACCCCCATATAAAAGGGCGTAATGATATAATTCCACAGCAGCATGCAAGCCGTCATAGAAAGGACTCCAACCCCAAGGCCTATGAGGGCTCCCTGCTTGGTGCGCTTTTTGTGATACAGCCAGGCCGCCGGCACCGAAAAGGCGCAGGAGGCAAGCACATTCATCAATAGACCCCAGGGACCGGTGGTGCTGATGGTAATAAACTCCAAAAAGGAAGTGAGCAGCGATAGCAATGCCGCCGTCATGGGACCGAAAATAAAGCCGGCCATGACGATGATGGCATCCTTGGGCTCGTAGCTTAAAAAGCCGGATACCTTGGGGATGCCCCGGGTGAGCAGTACTGCCAGATAGGAGACGGCCACTAACATGGCGGTGCAGGCCATATACTTGGTTGAAAAGCGGTTTTTCATTTCTTTTACCTCCTGAAAATAAAAAGTCCGAGGATCCGGGATGATTCCCACGATCTTCGGGCTGCTCAGGTGACAGAATAAGGCAAATACTGTCTTCTTCCATCCAGACTGTACTGTCGGTACCGGAATCACACCGGTTCAGCTTGCGCTCGCGGACTTTTACCGCCGGTGGGGACTTGCACCCCGCCCTGAAGACAATCTCATTTTACGGGAAAAAGCCGGAAAAGTCAAGGGAAAATCCCATTCTCCCGGTCATATTCCCTTCATTCCCCCTTGCCATTTTCCCCTAAATTTGGCATGATGGGGAAAGCAAAGGAGGACGATCCTATGATGGCTTTTACCTGCCCCCACTGCGGCGGCAGCGTTCATTATGAAATAGGCGAAAATGGGGTCCGCTGCGAGTATTGCAGCGGTCTCATCGACCTGGATTCCTACCAGGCATATCTGGACACGAAGCATTCCTACCAGGCCACGGAGCTTTGCTGCCCCCAGTGCGGGGCGGTAACCCTAAGCTATGACAATACCCTGGCCACCTTCTGTTCCTATTGCGGCTCCTCGGTGATTTTCGACCAGCGGGTCCGGGAAACGGAAAAGCCCGCGGGGATGCTTCGTTTTAAGCTGAAAAAAGAAGGGGCCATGGAGCAATACCGGAAAAGGGTGGACGGGGTGCTTCTGGCTCCGGACTGGATCCGGGAGGAGGGAGAGCTCCATCCCACGGGATTGTATCTGCCCTATTATGAATATTCTGCCACCATGGAGCAGCCGGGCCGCTACAGAGCCACCAAGACCCGGGTCGTAGGGAAGTATAATGAAGTCAGCGAATATGAGATCAGCGGGGTGGTGCGGGCTGATTATAGGGGCAACCGTTTTGATGCGGCCATGGCCTTTCCCGATGCCATGAGCGAAACCCTGGATGATTTCGACTGGCAGGGGAGCGAGCCCTTCCAGCCGGGCTATATGGCGGGCTTTTATGCCGACGGCAGCGATGTGGAGGGGGCGGAATACGATCCTCTGTCCATGAGCCTGATTTTGACGGATGTTAACGACCGGACACTGGATTACCAGGGCATGAGCTTTAATGTACATAAAGTGGCCAATGAAAACAACTTGATTCTCCGCCGGAAGAAGGTGCTCTACCCCGTGTGGCTTTTGACCCACCGGCTGGGGAAGGATAGAATCTGCTACGGTGCCGTCAACGGCCGCAGCGGCGCCGTGGCGGCGGATATTCCTTTGGACGGAGGAAAATATGTGAAGCTGAGCCTGATCGTGGCGGCCTTTATTGCCCTGATTCTGAATGCAGTAACAACGATTCTGCCCAATATATTCCTGGGATGTTCCATGCTGCTCACGGCCATTTTCGGTGTGGTTTTAGGGAAGCTGGCCCAGGATGTGTATATCCGGGAAAACCATCTGGACGATGTGGGCCGGATGGGCTATGAGACCTTTGCCTCCGCCTTAAAGCGGCGTCTGGGGCAAAAAAACGGAGCCACTCCCCAGCCTTCCCGAAAAATGGGCTGCGCAGGCTGGCTGTTTATGGGGCTGGGTATTATTCTGCTGGCCCCCTTTGCGGAGGCTATTTTGGAAGGAGCCTTTCCCTCGATGGCAATCCGTACGGGGACATTTACGGGCATGGTACTCTTTGCGGTGATTTTCCAGTTTTTTGCCTCCTCCATCACCCGAAGCGTTCAGAGTCAACAGCCCGCTCGCTGGCGCTTTTCTGTACCCAAATTAGTGGCCTTTTCCGTGCTGTGGAAGATTTGGCTGGCCCTGGCCGCCGGCGCCCTGGTGGCCATGTCCCGTACCGTGGAGGACAATTGGTATTACGGGGCCGGGATTTTGAATATTGCGGTCTGTATTTGGGGAGCCTTTGACCTGATCCGCAAGCAGAACCGCCTGGCCTCCCGGGAGGTGCCCGTCTTTACCATCAAGAGGGGAGGGCAGGAATAATGGCACAGGAGAAAAAAAGCAAAATCCATCTGAGCCACCGCCTCCTGAACCGGCTTTTGCTGGGGGCTGTGGTCATCATGCTGCTCCCCTTTGCCTGGGATCTGTACCTGGAGCACCGAAATAAGGTGGAGGACGAAAATCGAGCCACGGACCCGGGGCAGGTGAGTGTGCTGGACGAGGCCGGGATCCTCAGCGATGATGAGGTCCAAAAATTGGCAGAGGACATGCTGCCCATCACCGCCCATTTTCCGGTGGCCTTTATCTCCACCGAAGATACGGGGGGCAGAGGGGCCGTAAACTATTCCCTCATGCGCTACAATGAGCTCTTTGATTCAAAGGGGGGCATTTTATTCCTCATTGAATTCGATACTCAGGATGGGGACGGCCGCCAGATCTATCTTCGGGTCAGCGACAAATCCGATAAATTGACGGTGAATCTGTGCAATACCATAGCGGATAATATTTTCCGCTATGCCCGGGACGGGAAATATTATGAATGCGCCAGCAAGGGCTTCTTCCAGATGAATGAGGTCCTCTCCAGCCGCTCGGTGCCTCAGCCCATGAAGCATATGAGCAATTTGCTGCTGGCTATTGTATTGTCGCTTCTGCTGGTTTTTGCTATCGCCAATGCAAAGACCCGGATCAAACGGCCGGACATGGTTTATCAGCTGGACAAAAATATGAAGCGGGACTTACGCTTTGCCAATGGCAGCAGTCGGCTGATCCGCACCCGGCGTTATCTGCGGCAGGAATCCTCCGGTGGCGGCGGAGGTGGCGGTTCCTCCGGCGGCGGCGGAGGTGGCGGTTCCTCCGGCGGCGGCGGGGGCGGCTCCCACGGAGGCGGCCACGGTTTTTGACAGACTATCTCGGGAAGCCTTGGAAACAGGGCTTCCTTATTTATGCTTTGATTTTCTTTATCACCGGCAGCAGGCTTTTTGACAGGGCCACCGCCGCCGCAAGCTTCAGGGCGTCCCAGGGCAGAAAGATCAAACAACCGTTGACAATGATATAGGACGCCGGCAGATTTTTTCCCAAATACACATTGAGTACCCAGGCCATATAGGGCAGGCCTATGGCGTAGATGGCAATAAGGCCCCCCAGGCAAGAGAGGGACAGACGAGGCAGGGTGGGTTTCCCCTTCCCGGCTATGAGGCCCGTCACCGCTGCCCCGGCGATATATCCCAACAAAAAGCCAAAGCTGGGCTGAAAGATATAGCCCAGGCCCCCGCCGCCGGAAAAGATGGGCACCCCCATCAGCCCCAGTCCCACATACAAAAGCTGGGACAGGGCCCCCCAGCCGGGCCCCAGGAGGATTCCCGCCAGGAAAACAAAAAGGATCTGCAGGGTAAAGGCCACCGTGGGCGTGGGAATGCGGATAAAAGCCCCCACCGCCGTCAGGGCGGTGAAAAGGGCGGTAAGGATCATTTTTTGGATGTTGATTTCTTTTCTCGTTTTTGTCATGTCATCCCATCAACTTGGTAAACTTATTTAACAACATAGTTTACAATACACCGCTTGTAAACCCATGTCAATATCAAGTTTACAAAAGGCCGGGAATACTTTATGATATCTCTATCATGAAAAACAAACTCCTAACCTTATTATCCCAATCCCCCCACGCCCCCCTTTCCGGCCCCTTTTTAAGCCGGGAATTGGGCGTCACCCGGGCCGCCGTGTGGAAGTGCGTCCAGACCCTCCAAAAGGAGGGCTATGAAATCGAATCCATCCCCCGGAAGGGCTACCGCCTCCTGTCCTCCCCGGACCGGCTCAC
>CACZSB010000122.1 GCA_902783765.1 uncultured Lachnospiraceae bacterium | reverse complement strand
CTTTCTGCTGGGCAGTTTTCTTTTAGTTATCGGCGAGATGCTTTTTTCCCTGGGGGCGGAGCTGGCCATGGAACCCATGGGGGAGCGTATGGGCTCCAGTGTGACGAAAACCCGGAATCTTCCCCTTATTTTGGGGATTGGTTTTCTGCTGGGCTTTTTAATAACCATCTCTGAACCGGATTTGATGGTTCTGGCCGGGCAGGTGCAAGCCATTCCCAGTACGGTGATGATCATCGCCGTGGCCATCGGCGTGGCCTTTTTCCTTCTCATTGGTTTTCTGCAAAAGGTTTTTTCCATCCCCTTCCGGATGTTGTTAATCTTTTCCTATTTGCTGGTTTTCATCCTGTCTTTATTTGCTCCGGACAACTTCCTGGCCATTGCCTTCGATGCGGGGGGCGTAACCACCGGCCCCATGACAGTGCCTTTTATTCTGTCTTTTGGGGTGGGTATTTCCGCCATTCGCAATGACAAACGGGCGGTGGGAGACAGCCTGGGCCTGGTGGCGGTTTGTTCGGTGGGCCCCATTCTGACCGTGCTGATCCTCAGCCTTATTTACCGGCCGGAGGTGAGCGGATATACGGAAACCATTATTCCGGAGATTCAGGAATCGATTTCTCTGGGGCGGCTTTTCCTGTCGGAAATACCGACTTATTTAGCGGAGATGGCCCGGTCCCTGCTTCCAATTGTGGGTTTTTTTGGAATTTATCAGTGTATTTTTATACGTCTGGACCGCCGGCAGATTTATCGGATTGTCATCGGTCTTCTTTATACGTATGTGGGACTGGTGCTTTTCCTGACCGGGGCGAACGTGGGCTTCATGCCTGCGGGCCTGTATCTGGGGAAGCTTTTGGCGGGGCTTTCCTTCCGCTGGATCATCGTGCCCATCGGCATGATAATCGGGTTCTTTGTGGTTAAAGCCGAGCCGGCGGTATGTGTGTTGATGCGGCAGGTGGAGGATATTACAGACGGGGCCATTCCCTCCCTTCTTCTGCAGCGCAGTTTGTGTGTGGGGATGGCCCTATCCGTGGGACTGGCCCTGCTTCGGGTTTTAACCGGGACCTTTATTCTCTGGCTGATTCTGCCGGGCTATTTACTGGCGCTCCTGCTGTCCTTTGTGACACCGGATATCTTTACTGCCATTGCCTTCGATTCCGGCGGGGTGGCCACGGGACCGGTCACAGCGACTTTCCTTTTGCCCTTGGCCATCGGTGCCTGCCTGGCCGTGGGAGGGAATGTGATCACGGATGCCTTTGGGGTGGTCAGTATGGCGGCCATGACTCCCCTGATTACCATTCAGCTTCTGGGCCTTATTTACCGGCTCCGGGGGCGGAAAAAAGCGATGCCTGAACAGGCGGCCAAAGATTTCTTCGCAGATCTGGACGAGTATGCGATTATTGAACTGTAGGGGGCGGCAAAATGAAAAAGCTGAGTTTGCTTATCAGTATCATTGTCAGGGACCGTCTGCCTGAACTTCTGGCGCTATATGAAGGACAGGAGCTGGCGGTGAATCTGATTTCCCTGGGCCATGGGACCGCCACCAATGAAACGAATGGCCTGCTGGGGCTGGAAAATACGGAAAAGGCGGTTTGTTTTTCCTTCGTAAACTGGGACAAGTGGAAGGTAGTCAAGCGTGAGCTGGAACGCCGGATTCAAATTGACGTGCCCGGCACCGGGATTGCTTTCACTGTGCCCCTGGCCAGTATAGGGGGACGGCGGGAACTGGCCTTTTTGACCCAGCATCAATCGGTGGAGAGAGGAGAGGAACAGCTTATGCAGGGGACGAAGCGGGAACTGCTGATGGTTATCAGCAATCAGGGCTACAGCGAGATGGTGATGGACGCCGCCCGTGGAGCGGGTGCGGCCGGCGGCACGGTGATCCACGCCCGGGGGACAGGGATGCAAAGTGCGGAGCGGTTTTTCGGTGTTTCTCTGGCCTCCGAAAAAGACATCATTTATATTGTGACGACCCGGGAAAAAAAGAATCAGATTATGAGCGAGATCATGCAGAAAGCGGGGATGAATTCCCCGGCCAAGGCCATTGCCTTTACCCTGCCGGTGACCGATACCGTGGGCCTGAAGCTTTTAGAAGAAGAAAACGCCTCGGAAGAGGAGGCCTGAGTCAGACTGGACCAAAAGGCGGGCTGCAGCCTTGAGAGTGTATACCTGGCCGGGGGCTGTCATTGACGGAGATAGGTGTATTTTGATAGAATGACGCCGAACATCGGCGGCTGAGCCTAAGGCCAGTGAAAGGAGAAAGCCATGACATCGCTGAAAGGGAAAAAACTGTTGATTTTAGGCGGTGCCTATCAGCATCGGAAAATCCTGCGGGCTGCCAAGCGCCTGGGTATCGAAACCTATGTGGCGGATTTTCTGCCCACTGAGCTTGCACCCACCAAGCAAATGGCAGATCATGCCCTGCAAATCGATATTTTTGACCATGAAAAGCTGGTGGCGCTATGCCGTAAGGAGAAAATAGATGCCGTTTCCGCCCCCTATCTGGATGTGACCCAATGGCCGGTTTTTTATTTGTGTGAGGAATTGGGATATCCCTGCTTCGGCGATTATCGCCAGCATGAGGTTTTGACGGATAAGCGGGCTTTTAAAGCCTTTTGTGACCAGGCCGGTGCGGATACGATTCCGGCCTATTCCCCTGAGCAGCTGGAGGCGGGACAAGCGCCCTTCCCCCTGCTGATCAAGCCCAGCGACAGTCGCGGTTCCCGGGGGCAGACGGTTTGCCATGGCCCGGAGGATGTGGCGGCAGCCTTGCAGCTGGCCAAGCAGGAAAGCCGGGATGGCGGGATTTTGATTGAACGATATATGGGCCAGCAAAATGATGTCCAGCTGGTTTACCTGGTCATAGAGGGAGAACCCTACCTATACAAGGTACAGGATCGTTATTTAGGCAGCGTGGAAAACGGCTTTGATAAGCTGTGCGTCGCCGAAATCGGACCATCTTTCCGGGAGGAAGCCTTTCGAAACAGCGCAGACCAAAGGGTCAAAAACATGATCCGTCAACTGGGACTTCGCAATGCGCCGGTATTTATCCAGGCCTTTTTCGATGGAGAAAAAGCCTGGCTCTATGATCCGGGGCTTCGTATGCCGGGAGACGATTTCGATGAGGGATACAGCCGCATCACCGGCATTGATATCTCGGAGGCCCTGGTGCGCTTTGCCTTTACGGGTCAAATGCCGAAAGAGCTGGGAGAAGCCATTGAAAACACACGTTTGAATCAGTTCTCGGTGATGGTTTATCCCTGTCTGCTCCCCGGCAAAATCGCAGCCATCGAGGGCCTGGAGGCGCTGGAATCCTATCCACCGCTGGTCACTTTTTCCACGGCCTATCGTGCCGGGGATGAGGTGATGCCCCATCGCAATGTAAAACAGCGATTTGGTGAATTTGTTGTTACGGCCCGGAACAAAACCGATCTCCATGAGAAAATCCGGCATATTTTCAACACCCTCCATGTGTATAATGCGGCGGGGGAAGATATGCTGATCGAAAAATTTGACGGGAAGGAATTATCACGCTATCCGTGGTAAAAACAGAACAAGATAATAAGATGGAACCCCTGCTTACCCTGATATGTATTACCTATAATCACGAAGCGTATATCCGGCGGACCCTGGACAGCTTTTTGATGCAGAAAACGGATTTCCCTTTTGAAATCCTGGTGCATGACGATGCCTCCACAGATGGGACAGCGGATATCATCCGTGAATACGAAGCAAAATACCCCGAACTGATTCGCGGCATTTATCAAAAAGAGAATCAGTACTCCAACCCTGCCTGCCAAAGCATTAATGAATTTATCTTTCCGGAGGCGAGGGGCAGATATTTTGCCCACTGCGACGGAGACGATTATTTTACGGATCCCTACAAATTGCAAAAACAAATCACCTATCTGGAGACCCATCCGGAATGCGTGATGGTAACCCATCGCGCCGTGTGGCACACAGAGGGGGCGGGCAGTGAATCGGATCGTTTTTATCCTGAAGAAGAAAAAGAAAGGGATTATTCCCTGCGGGAAATAGCGGTTTACGGGGCAGGACTGTTCGCCACCAATTCCTTTGTTTTGCGACGGGAAGTGAATGAACAGATGCCCGAATGCTTCCACGTCCGCCATATCGGGGACTACAATCTGCTTATATATGCGGCCATCTGCGGCACCTGTCACTATTTGCCGGATATAATGAGCGTCCATAATGACGGTGTCCCCGGCTCCTGGACAGAAACAATCTGGGCCCAGGCTGAAAAACACATGGAATCTGACCGAGCGATCCTGGATATGCTGAAAAAAATCGATATCCATTACGAAGGGCGTTTCCATAATGAAATGGAAGAGGCGGCTGCCCGCCGCCAGCGTTATCTGGATGATTATACCTTCCGCTATTTAATCAATCAGGGCAGGGAAAAGGAGGCAGCCCATCGATACCCCGAGCGTTGGAAGCAGGAGAAAAGGCTTGCCTTCCGCTCGAATCTCGCAAAGAGCTTCCCTTTTCTAAAGAGAATCAAGCAGGGACTGGGACGCTTTTTGCTTCTCACAAAAAAACTTGAAAAAAGCACAAAAAGTCGTTGACAAGCGAGGAGTGCTGTGGTAGATTTGACAATGCGCCTCGCAAGGGGGCGTGCAGCACCTTGACAAATAAATGATGCATTCCAACCCTGAAAATTCCTAAGAATGAACTGCATCTTTCG
>CACZSB010000121.1 GCA_902783765.1 uncultured Lachnospiraceae bacterium | reverse complement strand
GTTTTTTGCGTTTTCTGTCCTTTTTGGCAGGTTTCCCATCCGCAACACCTCTGATTGCCTTATCAAAGGCCATCAGGGCATCTTTCTGGGCTTTATTGAGCTTGTCAGGCACCTGTACCGTAAAGGTCACATAATGGTCTCCCTGCTCTTCCTTCTGCCGTAAATTGGGCACGCCCTTTCCCCGAAGGCGAATCTGGGTCCCCGGCTGGGTAGCCCCCTTTAATTCGTATTCCACATCTCCGTGAACCGTGGGGATACGCAGGGTGGCGCCCAGGGCCGCCTGCACAAAGCTCAGGGACACCGTGGAATAAATGTCGATGCCATCCCGGATGAACTGGGGGTCTTCTCCCACCACAACTTCCACCAGAAGATCTCCGAAGGGGCCTCCGCCGATGCCGGGCTCGCCCTTGCCCCGGATACGGACGCTCTGGCCGTTGCTGATTCCTGCAGGAATGGTTACCTGGACCTTCTGCCGCCGGGATACATATCCGCCGCCGCCGCAGCGGGGACAGCGTTCCTTAATGATCTTGCCGGTTCCGGAGCAGCCGGGGCAAACCCGGACGCTCTGACTCATGCCGAAAATCGTCCGCTGAGACACGGTAACCTGGCCGTTGCCACCGCATTTGGAGCAGGTTACCGGGCTGGTACCCGGTTTGGCCCCGCTTCCCTTGCAGTCGGGACAGGCTTCCTTCAGATTCAAATCCAACTCCTTGGTGCAGCCCTGAATGGCTTCCATAAAGCTGATGGGAATACGGATCCGCACATTGGCCCCCGGAGCGGAAGCGGGATATCCGCGGTTGCTGCGGGTGGTGCGGCTGCTGGTGCCAAAGCCTGCGAAACCGCCGAAAAGATCCCCGAAAAGATCGCCGAAAATATCCGTAAAGTGGGCGCTGTTGAAATCCACCCCGGGTCCGCCGGCGGAGCCGTCAAAGGCCGCATGACCAAATTGATCATAACGGGCCCGTTTTTCCGGATCCACCAGTACCGCATAAGCTTCGGAGGCCTCCTTGAACTTAGCCTCCGCCTCCTTATTGCCGGGATTGGCGTCGGGATGGTATTTTTTTGCCAGGCCCCGGTAGGCCCGCTTGATGGCCGCCTCGTCAGCGGCCCGGTCTATGCCTAAAACCTCGTAATAGTCTCGTTTGTTTTCTGCCATAATGATTCCTTTTCGTCTGGTGGGGACAGATCGCCCTTACCCGGCCCATGGGGCCGCCCTCCCCCGCTTTTGGGAGAGGGCAGGCGTAAGAATTATCTTAGATTTCCTTGAAATCCGCGTCGATTACGTCGTCATCAGCCATGGCGCCCTGGAAGGGATCAAAGCCCTGAGGGCCGGGGCCTGCCTGGCCCGGGTTCTGGCCCGGGTTCTGACCCTGATTCTGATTCTGCTGTTCATAAACCTTGGAGAACAGCTGGGTGGCACTGCTGATGAGTTTTTCGCGGCCGGACTTCAGGGCATCCACCTGAGCATCCGTCACGTTCTCCACGTTGGCGGTCTCATCCACCAGACGCTGCAGAGAGGTGATATCCGCCTGGACCTCTTCCTTCAGGGTAGCATCCAGCTTGTCGCCCACTTCCTCCATGGCGCTCTTGGTCTGGAACAGGAGGGATTCCGCATCGTTGCGGGCATCCACCGCTTCCTTGCGCTTCCGGTCCTGGGCCTCGAATTCCGCTGCTTCCCGCACCGCCTTTTCGATATCTCCGTCGGACATGTTGGAGGAGGCGGTAATGGTGATGTGCTGCTCCTGACCGGTGCCCAGATCCTTGGCGGATACGCTCACGATTCCGTTGGCATCGATATCGAAGGTCACCTCGATCTGAGGCACGCCCCGGCGGGCCGGCAGGATCCCATCCAGGCGGAAGGTTCCCAGGGACTTATTATCCCGGGCAAACTGCCGCTCGCCCTGGAGCACATTGATTTCCACCGAGGTCTGATTGTCCGTGGCTGTGGAGAAAACCTGGCTCTTCTTGGTGGGGATGGTGGTGTTGCGCTCAATGAGCTTGGTAGCCACGCCGCCCAGGGTCTCAATGCTCAGGGACAGCGGGGTCACATCCAGCAGCAGGATATCCCCTGCACCGGCATCGCCGGCCAGCTTGCCACCCTGGATGGAAGCCCCCAGGGCCACACATTCATCGGGGTTCAGGGACTTATTGGGCTCCTTGCCCGTAAGCTGCTTCACCTTTTCCTGCACCGCAGGGATACGGGTGGAACCGCCCACCAGCAGCACCTTGGTAATATCCGACGCATTCAGGCCGGCATCCCGCAGGGCATTCTGCACAGGACCGGCGGTACGCTCTACCAGATCCCGGGTGAGCTCGTCGAATTTGGCCCGGCTCAGATTCATATCCAGATGCTTGGGACCTTCGTTGGTGGCCGTGATAAAGGGCAGGTTGATATTGGTGGTAGTGGTGGAAGTGGAAAGCTCCTTCTTGGCCTTTTCAGCCGCTTCCCGCAGACGCTGCATGGCCATCTTGTCCTTGGACAGGTCCACGCCGTCGCTCTTCTTGAACTCTTCCAGCATCCAGTTCATGACCTTGTTGTCAAAGTCGTCGCCCCCCAGACGGGTATCGCCGTTGGTGGCCAGCACTTCGATGATGCCGTCGCCGATCTCGATGATGGACACGTCGAAGGTTCCGCCGCCCAGGTCGTAAACCATGATCTTCTGTTCCTTCTCGTTGTCCAGACCATAGGCCAGGGCCGCCGCCGTGGGCTCGTTGATGATACGCTTCACATCCAGACCCGCAATCCGGCCCGCGTCCTTGGTGGCCTGCCGCTGGGAATCGTTAAAGTAGGCCGGAACGGTAATTACCGCCTCGGTGACCTTCTCCCCCAGATAGCTTTCCGCATCAGCCTTTAACTTCTGCAGGATCATGGCCGAGATTTCCTGAGGGGTGAAATCCTTGCCGTCGATGGTCACTTTGTAATTGTTGCCCATCTCCCGTTTGATGGACGAAATGGTCCGCTCGGGATTGGAGATCGCCTGCTGTTTGGCGACCCGGCCGACGATCCGCTCGCCGTCCTTTTTGAACGCCACCACCGAAGGGGTGGTGCGTGCGCCCTCCGCGTTGGGGATGACGACGGCTTCGCCGCCCTCGATGACCGATACGCAGGAGTTGGTGGTGCCCAGGTCGATGCCGATGATTTTGGTCATGGTTTCTCTCCTTTTGCCTCAAATGGCTTGGTTATGGATAATTGCGATTGTTGCCTTGATTGATCAGAC
>CACZSB010000120.1 GCA_902783765.1 uncultured Lachnospiraceae bacterium | reverse complement strand
TGTGCCATAATCACACCCCCTTGCATAATTTTCTTTATTATATGCAATCAGGTGCAATTAGTCAATATAAACGAACTCAAAAGGTGCAAACAGACAGAGAAGACAGAGAACCGTCCCCCTGTCTGCAACAACTTGACACGGCCATTGCTTATTCCTAAGAAGACAGAGAACCGTCCCTCTGTCTTGTCCCTCTGTCTTCTCTGTCTTCCAAAACCCTTGTGAAAGTGGTATGCTTAAAGCAGTGAAGGGCGTTACAGCTCAATTTCGTGAAACCACAGGACTACTTCATAGGGCCGGAAATGTTTTATGAATATTTTTGATTATCTAACTTGGCGAGGCGATGTGCCTTTTTCCATCGACCCCTTTAACGAGGTGGACAATTTGGTGCTGTGCCAATTGGCCTATACGGATTTCGGCGAGGTATTGGAGACCGGGGAAAGCTGCCCGCTTAGCGAGGCGGCCCAGCGATTTTTTGCGAAGCATACCCGGGAGGAGATCATCAATACCCCCAGCTTTTATGCCCGGGCCCCCCTGCTCATGGAGGGCATGGTGGCCGGGGCCCGTTTTCAGGATTTATATATAAAGAATTATATTAATATCGTGGACCATCAGCAAACGGCCCAGATCTCTGCCATCACCTTCCTCCCGGGGGACGGCCATGCCTTTGTGGCCTTTCGGGGCACCGATAATACCCTGGTGGGGTGGAAGGAAGATCTGGCGCTGGGATACCAAGTGGAAACCTACGGACAAAAGCGGGCCGTTGCTTATCTGGAGGAGGCGGCTTCCCAGACGGAACTGCCCCTTTATGTGGGAGGACACTCTAAAGGGGGCAATTTTGCTATATATGCGGCCTCCTTCTGCGATTCGGAGATTCAGAAGCGCATTCTGCGGGTTTTTTCCAATGACGGCCCCGGTTTTCGGGAGGAAATCACCGCCCGGGAGGGTTATCACCGTATTCTGCCCAAGGTAACGCAAATCGTGCCGGAGGAGTCGGTTTTCGGCATGCTGCTGACCCATCTTACGGAACCTAAGGTCATCCGGAGCGATGCCTCCGGTATCATGCAGCATGACTGCCTGAGCTGGCAGGTGGAGAAAAATGCTTTTGTCCCCGGCACCCTTTCCGAAAAATCTCTGATCATCCAGCGGGCCATGAGTGAATGGATCCGGGAAATGGACGATGATTCCCGAAAATTCCTGTCCAACACCCTTTTTTCCGTGCTGGAGGCCACAGGAGAGAACACCATATACGGCGTGATCAATTCAAAACTCAAAGTCACCGAGGCTTTGATGAATTCCCTGTCGGAATTGCCCAGGGAAGAGCGGAATGAGCTGCTTTCCTGGATCGGTGTTCTGTTTAAGAGTGGCAGCCGAAGCGCCGTTACCGTTTATAAGGAGAAAAGAGCGGGAGAAAAAGAGAAGGCAAAGGGATAATCAAAAGAGCCTTCTATTACCTGGGTTCGGGCAGGAGCCATTCCTGCTGCTTGATGATGTCATATACATCCTGCCAGTCCCGGGCCCGGATGATCCCCTCCTTCCCAATATCCTTATTCCAGGGCATGGGAAAGGCGATCACGGGACGGCTTTGGGATATGGCAAGCAAATTATCCGGATTGTCATCGATCATCACATCCACATTTAACATCCGGCAATGGGCCTCTTTGGAGGCGCTGTTGTTGTCACAAAAGGAAATGGCATCGTAGGGAACCGCCATTTTTTTCAGCCAGCTTTTCAGAATCCTTCGGGAAAGGAGACCCATTAGGCCCTGACGGCTGGTAAAGGCCCGGCTGGTGATAATTAAAATGCGGTTTCCTTCCTCCTTCAGTTTTTTTATGATCTCCGCAGCATCCTCTATGATGGGGGACTTTATGCAGTAAGGCAAAAGAAATCTGGCCCCAAAACGATTCAGTTCCTTTTGGGTCAGGGAAAACATTTTTTTCACATCTGCCGTTCCGTTGTCCTCCGGCCCCCGGTGGAAATAGACTTCTCCCTTTTCAAACAGATAGGCTGCTGTATCGATCAAAGTACCATCCACATCTATGCCGATATTCATCAGGACCCCCTTCTTTGTGACTTGTGGCAACGTTAAACCCGGCCCTCCTTATCCGGACAGGCCGGAAACAAAAGGATGACAGGATACACCTAAAATTATACATCTAAGAATCGTAATTTCAAGGGCCAGCACGCCACGGTTTTCCGGTTTTTTATCCATTTCCCATGTTTTTCCCCCGCTGATTTGATAAAGTGATAGGGTAAAAAAAGGTGCCATTCTGAGCCATGCGAAGAATCCCATGAAATACAAAAGAATAGCAGGAGTAGACAGCCAAATCGATACTTGTTAGTAAAGAGGTCGCAGATGCGGCCTCTTTGATGCATATAATTTTGAAAAAACGGAATATTCAATGGAAACAAATATTGAAATAACAGAATATTTAACGATAGTAAATTATGAAAATGCTGTTGCACAAATGCTTACCGCTGCAGGAAGGGAACTGTATTACCATACTTGGGAAAAAGAGAATAGCACGCATTATTACGAAATAGATTTTCTGTTATCCAAAGGCACAAAGGTAGATGCGATGGAGATTAAATCGTCCGGGGTCGGTAAACATGAATCCCTTAATGCATTTAGAAAAAAGTATTCAAGTGCCGTAGGGGAAACAATTATCATT
>CACZSB010000119.1 GCA_902783765.1 uncultured Lachnospiraceae bacterium | reverse complement strand
GCCAAGTCCATTGCCGGCTCCTCCCTGTTTAAGGCCGCCGTCTTTGGCCGGGATGCCAACTGGGGCCGTATTATGGCTGCTGCCGGTTATTCCGGCGCGGATGTGGATCCCACCCGGGCGGACTGCTATCTGGAATCCGCCGCCGGCTCCATCCAGGTGATGGAAAACGGTTTCGGCCTGGATTTCGACGAGGTCAAAGCCAAGGAAATCCTTTCCGAGCACGATATCACCGTCATCGTCCGCTTTTATCAGGGCGAGGGCCAGGCCAAGGCCTGGGGTTGCGACCTGACCTATGATTATGTAAAAATCAACGGGGATTACCGCACCTGATAAATGCGCCCCCGCCCACCACCGCCTGCGGCGGTGGTGGGCGGGGGCGACTAACATCCTACTAAGAAAACAACAAGGAGAAAACCATGGAAACCATAGTAATTGCACTGGGCGGCAACGCCCTGACCATCGGCGGGAAACTGGCGGATGCCACCACCCAGCTGAACATTATCGATAACACCTCCCTGGAAATCGCTGACATCATCGAGCAGGGCTACAAGGTGGTTATGACCCACGGCAACGGCCCCCAGGTGGGGGGCATCGTACTGCAGAACGAAAACAGCGCCAGCCTCACCCCCGCCATGCCCTTTGACGTGTGCGGCGCCATGAGCCAGGGCATGCTGGGCTATCATATGACCCAGGGCCTGCAGCGGGCCATGCGCTTAAAGAAGCATGCCGCCTCCCCGGTGGCGGTGGTGACCCAGGTGGTGGTGGATCCCGCCGATCCCAAGTTCCAGAACCCCTCCAAGCCCATCGGCGCTTTCTATTCCGAGGAAGAAGCCAAAAAGCTCATGGCAGAGCAGGGCTACACCATGAAAGAGGATGCGGGCCGGGGCTGGCGCCGGGTGGTGGCTTCCCCCATGCCTGTGCGGATTGTGGAGCTGGATGCCATTAAGGATCTCATGGAAGCCGGCCATACGGTGATTGCCGTGGGCGGCGGCGGCATTCCCGTTTATGTGGATGCCGACGGAGATTTAAACGGCATCGCCGCCGTGATTGACAAGGATCTGGCCTCCGAACGGCTGGCCCAGGACCTGGATGCGGACATCTTTATGATGCTCACCGCCGTGGAAAAGTGCTTCATCAACTTCAACAAGCCGGACCAGAAGGCCCTGGACAGCCTGACCACCGCCGAGGCCCGGGAATATATCGCCCAGGGGCAATTCGCAGCCGGTTCCATGCTGCCCAAGGTGGAGGCCGCCATCCGTTTTGTGGAAGCCCGCCCGGGCCGGAAGGTTATCATCACTACACCGGAAAAGGCCGGTGCTGCCCTCAAAGGCGAAGCCGGCACGGTGATTATGTAATTTCTTAAGGAGCGGCCCATCCAGACCTGTATCCTGCGGAAACACAGCAAGTCGAAGGACCCCATAAAGGGCTAAGCCAGAGCAGACAGAGCAAGCAGACAGGGGACGGTTCTGTGTCTTCTCTAAAAGACACAGAACCGTCCCCTGTCTGCACTGTCTGCATTAGCAATTCGCAAGCTTTGCCACTCCGTGATCCAATGTAAGGGTCAAATTGCTATTCCAAGCATTATTCATATTCCCATGATCCGTGATGAATATGATTTTATCCTTGCTTTTAGCTATTTTTTCAACAATATGTTTCAGGACCTCCACTGTGGCCTGATCCATTCCAGCAGCTATTTCATCCAAAATAATGACGGATGCCTGATCAACAGTCGCCAACAATTTAAGGACATAGAGCTTTTTTCTTTGTCCTCCGGAAAGGGAGTCGCCATTTCCTGAAATAGCATCATCTACATCCTCCAGCTTTAGCTCTTTGATCCATTCATTGATTCGGTTTTCCAAAATCTGTTTCCCGCTGATGATATTTAGGTAATGACGAATCGTTTCATTTAAGCACTTCTCATCCTGATTGATATATAAAACAGACTGATTCAAGGCTTCTCTTGAAAGTTCTTGTATGGGGATGCCATTCATTTTTAGTGTCCCCGATGCGGGTTGATATAGGCCGGTTAACAACTTGTAAAATGTTGATTTTCCGCTTCCATTAGCCCCTTTGACGCATATAATATCCCCTTTTTGAAATTCGCAGTTAATATCGCATAGCACATCTTCTGTATTGTCCGAATAGGAAAACGCAACATTATTCAACTCAATTTTATTAATGCCCTCTTTTATCTCGAGTTCTCCGTTTGCTTTTTTAAGTGTCAGAACATCTTCGGCGTGATAAAAGCTGGGGAGATTTCGTATAATCTGTTGAATCAATTGAGAAGCCTTTTGGGATTCTTCAATGATTATGCTTGCCGTCAGTGTAAAAAACACTAAATCTACAACGCTTTTATGGGCAGTCGGCCACACTAAAACCGCCGACAACAGAATTGAAAATACAGAATAATAAGCGGAGGAAAAACCACTCCACAAATAGATCGGTATATCTGCCTTTTTCGAAGCCGCTATAAATTCGCCTACAGCCCTGTCCGTTTTTTCCTGATAATATCCAAGAAGGCGATTCGTCTGCACCATGGGGAGCATCCTGATATACTCTGTGCAGCATGAATCGTATTCTTTTATTTTCATGTTAACCGTTTTAGAGGCGTTAGCTATGTATTTCTTACTGAATATGGAAATAATAATTCCCAGGGCAGAAGCGATACTGATCAAAAAGGCTGTTGAAATATCTTGCATGAACAAAAAAAACAGCAATATAGCGATTAGTAAGGCGGAACTGACTATGGA
Organism: uncultured Lachnospiraceae bacterium; assembly: GCA_902783765.1. Lineage (GTDB taxonomy): Bacteria > Bacillota > Clostridia > Lachnospirales > Lachnospiraceae > UBA6987. The sequence goes on along the minus strand of CACZSB010000119.1, from coordinate 5,093 downwards.
TGGAATATGATGTCCAAGGGCTGTGAAAATATTAATAACATCAGTAAATAGAATATTCCGTACAGCTCCTTCATCCCTTTGTCTAATATCCAGCATATAGCCTTGCTGCAATTTTAGCTCCATTTTACGGGAAAGATGAGACATATACTTCCCACCAAACTGGTCAAGAGATCTGTAAAACAAAACTTTTATCATTGTTTGTACAAGGTATAACCCGGCAAACACAGCAGCACCTTGCACAATCAATTTCCAATCATTGTTAACTGAAACCAGTTGCATGAAATGCTTCGAAGCCAGTGGAATGAAGACTCCATAGGCTGCTGAAAATAGTGCCAGGATTAGTGAAATAACAAACTCTTTTTTGTAAGTGCGAAATGCATCTTTGAAAAAAGTGAAAACGGTTTTCATGCCTATCACCTTTTTGCCTGTGTGATAAAACCTCGAATAAAGTCTTTCAACGGCTATTGTAAACAACTTATTCTCTGGAAGCAATAAGCAAATCAAACCAGTTTGGCATCATTGACAAGCAAAGCGCAAACCGATATGATTCAGACAAAAACAGAAGTACTTTTTTATGAAGAACCCACCCTCCAAAATCTTGCCCTTGTTGGCCACCATCATTTGTCATACCATCTGGGGCTTTAGCTTTATGTTTTCCCGCCAGGCCTTAAACCATGTGCCGGTCTTCACCCTGCTGAGCCACCGTTTTATTCTGGCCTTTTTTTTCATGAATCTGCTGCTGCTCACAGGCCGCTTTCCCCTAAAGCTCAGCCTGCGGCGGCTGGGGCCGCTGCTATTACTGGGCCTGATGCAGCCGGTGGTGTATTTTATCGGGGAGCAATACGGCATTCTCCACTCCAGCACCATCTTTTCCGGGGTCATGATTGCCATGATTCCCATTGTGGCCACCCTGGCGGCAGGCCCCTTTTTAAAAGAAAAGCCCAGCGGGGGCCAGCTCTTATTCAGTCTGATCTCCGTGGGAGGCGTCATCGGGATCGGCTTGATGACCGGCAGCAGCGGGAGCCTGGATTATATCGGTATTATCGGTCTTTTAGTGGCGGTTGGCTCCGCTTCGGGCTATTTACTCCTCTCCCGCTCCGTATCCCAGAGCTTTTCTCCCTTTGAGCGGACCTATGCCATGATGGGGCTGGCGGCCCTGGTCTTCACCGTCCTGGCTCTGATCCAGAACGGCGGAGGCTTCATCGATTATCTGACGCCCCTGGGAAATCCGGCCTATTTGGGCCCGGTGCTATACCTGGCCCTTCTGGCCTCTGTGGTGAGCTTTTTCCTTTCCGGCTATGCCCTGACCTATTTAAGCGTGGCCCGGGAAAGCGTTTTCAGCAACCTGACCACCGCCGTTTCCGTTTTCGCCGGGGCCGTTTTCCTAAAGGAAGGGTTTTCCTGGCTCAGCCTGCTGTTCACCATGCTGATTTTAATCGGTATCTGGGGGGTGCAAAAAAGCGCCCATAATCCAGAGGGCGAAAGGATAAACAATACAAAGGAGGACAAATCATGAAACGAGTGGAACAATTCTTAAAGGATGCGGGCACTTATTATCTGGCCACGGTGGAGAAGGATCAGCCCCGGGTTCGGCCTTTCGGCACCATCCATATTTTTGAGGGGCGCCTCTATATCCAGACCGGCAAAGCCAAAGATGTGTCCCGGCAGCTCCACGAGAATCCCAAGGCGGAAATCTGCGCCTTCAAGGATGGGGAATGGCTGCGCCTTAGCGGCACCCTGGTGGAGGACGAACGCCGGGAAGCCCGGGCCTCCATGCTGGAAGCCTACCCTGATCTGCGCCGTATGTATCACGAGGATGACGGCAATACCGAGGTTTTCTATTTCCAGAATGCCACCGCCACCTTCAGCGGCTTCACCCATGCACCGGAGGTGGTGAGGTTTTAAGGGATCGCTAACATCCGCAGCTCTTTTTCTTTGTATCACGTGATGTCATCGGTTAATCGGTGGAGATAGTCGTTGCACTGCTCCACAATGTCCGATGGCGCTTTTTCGATGAATTTCGCACCTCTGGACGCTAAATCCAGGGTCCGAATTTGAAAGCATAGAACCACACCTTGGGTGATGGTTCTGTCGTCCATCTCAACCTCCAACGGATAAGACTTTTGCTTAGACGTGATTGGGAGGATAATGTTTACATCGCCTGGCAGCGGAACTGAATTCATAACCAGCATGGGCCGATATTCTCCCTGCTCATGTCCCCGAACGGGATTGAGACTGGCCTTTACAATGTCTCCCTTTTGAAACATCATATAATCTCACCTCCAACGTCCTCGCCCCAATCGATATGATAAGCGGGACCAAGGTCGTTTACGGTAATCTCTGAAAACGGTTTATTATAGAATGCCTCGAACATTTGCGCAGTGCTCTGTTTCTTCTTCATGAATAAACCACCGTCTTTAAGCTCAAATGCAACACTATCACCGACATTTAATCCAAGGGATTCTGCAACTAATGCAGGAATCCTAATGCCGATACTGTTTCCCCATTTAGATAATAATGCATTCATGACATCCCCTCCGATTTGATATACATTGTATATCGTCGAAGTGGATTTTGCAAGACTTTCATTCTTCTTTCCTCTCCGGTTTTCATTTATGATAATAATGCAGACAGGGGACGGTTCTGTGTCTTCTCTAAAAGACACAGAACCGTCCCCTGTCTGCACATTTGGTCGTTTTTTCACAGGCCCCGGTTTTTTATTTTACTCTGCTTTCCACAGGCCGTGGAGGTTGCAATACTCGTACACCCCCAGTACTTCATCCCCCTCGCTTAGGGCGAACACCGCCTCCGGGACTTCTTCCGGCTTCAGATTCTTAAACTGGGCCCCTTCCTTGGTTTCCAGAGCAATCCATTCGATGAAATGCTCCGGCAGCATGGGATGAGCCACAGACCCCACCTGAACCTTCACCACATTTCCTTCCTGCTGCCAAACAGGCACATGCTTTTCGTAGGCCCCATCGCTGGTTCCTGGAATCATTTTCTCCATGGGAACGCCGCAGCAATAAACGTCGCAGGGTTTATTTTTGATACTTAACACAATTTGTCCGCATTTGGGACATTTCAAAAACTCAAGATCCATAACACACCTCCTTTTGGGCTTTTATAAGATTATTCTGACACAGGCCCGGAGAAAAAACAAGCCTCAACCGTTTTTATAACAGATATGAATACTGGGGGAGCCACACAAAAAGGCCGTGGAGCCGTAGCTAAGGCCAAATTCCAGCACATCGCCCGCCTTCAGATCCCCGGGATAATCCTCCACGTCCAGCAGGGTGTGGTCCGAGGAAGCCCCCAGCACCTGCACCCCTGGCTGCAGGGGGGTAATATCCTCCGGATCCCCGTAATCCAACCGGCCCACATCCACAATGGCCCGGCGGCGGATGCCCCGGTCCTGATATACCCGGGTTTTCCCAAAGGCGTCCAGGCCCAGCTGTCCCACGGGATGGCTGGGTTTTTCCCGGCACTCTGCCACCATGGCCCGGAGGGTAAACACATCCTGGTGAAGGAAATCCGGATTGCCGGTGCCGCTGGTGCCATTTAAGATGATTTCTCCCAGCCGCAAATGATTAATCTTATCCGGCATGGAGCCATCCAGCACCATATACACACTGGTGGAGGCCCCGCCGCTGACGATCTCCAAAGGCCGTCCGATGGCCTCCTCCACCTCCTGAGCCAGAGAGGCCAGCCCCTGCATATTCCGTTTGTCCGGCTTGATGGAGCCGTAGCAGGAAAGATTGGTGCCTACGCCCAAAAGGTGCAAATGGGGCATCTGCTTTTCCACCTCCAGGGCCGCCTGAACCAGCTCCTCCGCATACCAGAAGCCTTCCCGCAGATCCCCTAAATCCTGCATTAATATCACGCTGTGGGTTTTCCCCTGGCGAGCAGCGGCCTCTTCCGTGGCCCGCAGCACAGACAAATCGCTTTGCAGGCTGGCGTCACAGAAGGCCACCATTTCCTTCAGCTCGCTGAGCATGGGGATGCGGATCATCATGATGGGGGTTGCAATCCCATCCGCTTTCATCCGCCGCACCTGATCCATGCGGGAGGTAAGCAGGTAACGGGCCTTCTCTCCCATCACCCGGGCCACCTCCGGCAGAGCATTCGCGGCTTTTACCACCGGGGATATCTCGATAAGCAAATCCTGGCAGCGCCCAGTGAGCGCTGCCAGGTTCTTCCGTAGCTTATCCAGATCGATTACCAGCTGGGGAAATTGATCTTGTAAGCAATTCATACAGGGCTTCCTTTAATTTGCTTTTTTCTTCTTTGCCAGACGTCTGCCGGTCTTGTCTGCCACAGTGATACCCAGGTAGGCCAGCACAATGTTCATGATGGGCATCAGCCAGTTAAAGATAGCGAAGGGACCGTAACCGCCGGCGCCCCAGGCTGTAATCCCCAGGGTATCTTTAATATAAGCACCGCAGGTATTCCAGGGAACCAGCGCCGAGGTCACGGTTCCGGAGCTTTCCAGCGCATTGGACAGACAGGCGGGATCCAGATCCATCTTCTCATATTCCTCTGCATACATACGGCCCGGGATGATGATGGAAATATACTGCTCAGGCATGGTGGCATTGGAGAATAGGCAGGTAGCCTCGGTAACGGTAACCAGACCGGCAGGCTTTTTGGCGATCTTCTTGATCTTGTCCACGATGACGCCCATCATGCCGGTACCTTCCATAATGCCGCCGAACATCATGGCAATGAGAGTCAGGGAGATGGAGAAGAGCATGGAGGTTATGCCGCCGCGCTCTAACAGGCTGTTCACCGCATCGATACCCGTACTAAAGGTTCCTTCCGGAATACCGTCATAGCTCACGGCCATGAGGCTGACAAGGTTGCAGTCGGGCTGGAAAAGCATCCCCAGAATGGCGCCTGAGAAAACACCCATAAAGATACCGGGAATCGCAGGAACCTTCATGGCAATGGCCACAATAACAATGATAGGCGGCAGCAGCAGCAGGGGATTGATGTTAAAGAGTCCGTCAATAGCCTTGCCCAGTTCGATAGCCTGAGACATGTCCGCATTTCCGGTGGCTCCGGAAAGGCCCATAGCAGTAAAGAATATCAGGCAG
>CACZSB010000118.1 GCA_902783765.1 uncultured Lachnospiraceae bacterium | reverse complement strand
TCCAAGTCCGAGGTGGTGCGGGTCTTTGCCAAAAAGTCCTTAACCACCGTGCGGAAATCCTCAAAGCTTAGGGCTTTCTCCATGCCTTCACGGCAGGCGGCAATCAGCTCATCGGACAAATCTTCTCCGTCGCCCAAATCCACATGATAATAGTCGAAAACCGCATACTGATTCGGATTCTTTTTATATTCTGCCTCCAGCTCCTCATCACTGAATTGTTTGTTGGCAATCAGATGATCATAGGCTTTCTGCGCCAGGCGCATCTTTTCATAGCAGCTTTCCATGTACTGCCATTCAATATTCGTCCCGTAAAGCTGGGATAAAAAGGTTGCTACATTCCAGCCGTAGGACGCCGCCTCTTCGCTCAGGAGCTTTTTTTCCTCCTGTATGAAGGCCTTATCACTCTCATCCAAGCTCAATCCCAGTTCCTGGGCAGCCTCACAGAAAAGCAGATAATTCGTGGCGTAATCCTTGGCCTGCTGCATAAAAAACTCGAACCAGGTCCCCTCGGAAAAGGTGCTCTTTTGTTCCTTGAAGCTCTTTTCCGTATCCAGCCCTATGGCGCTCAAATAAGCGTAATACTTATTCAGAAAGGACATATAAGAGATGGCATAAAGATAAGTCATCTCCCCCCGGTTAAAGCTGAAATGCTCCGTGGACATGGCCACGGCCTTCAGATCGCCGGTCTGCCTTTTGGTTATGGCCACAGTGGAGGAGGGGGTTACATTGGTGCTTTCCCCGCAGGCCCCCAGAGGCAAAACCAGTATCAGACACAGGAAGAGGGCTATTAATCTTAATTTCATCACTGACTATCACTCCAGAAAATCTTTGATTTTGCGGCTTCTCACGGGATTGCGCAGCTTCCGCAGGGCCTTGGACTCAATCTGCCGGATCCGTTCCCGAGTCACGTCAAACTCCCGTCCCACCTCCTCCAGGGTCCGGGGATGACCGTCCTCCAGCCCGAAACGGCGGATAATCACCTGCTTTTCCCGATCCTTCAGATCATTGAGCAGCTCATCGATTTGTTCCCGCAGCATCACCGCGTCAATATTCTCCTCCGGGGTGACACCCTTGAAATCCGCCACGAAATCCCCCAGATTGGAATCGTCCTCTTCGCCGATGGGGGTTTCCAGGGAAGCGGGTTCCCGGGCAATCTGCATAATCTCCATCACCCGTTCCTGGCTCATCTCCAAGGCCTCGGAAAGCTCCGCAATGGAGGGCTCATAGCCCAGCTCCAGGGTGAGTTTTCGCTGCATCTTGGACATTTTATTAATGGTCTCCACCATGTGTACCGGCACCCGGATAGTCCGGGCCTGATCCGCCAGTGCCCGGGTCACGGACTGGCGAATCCACCAGGTGGCATAGGTGGAAAGCTTGTAACCCTTGGTATAATCGAATTTCTCCACGCCTTTAATCAGGCCCAGATTGCCCTCCTGGACCAGATCCAGAAAGCTCATGCCCCGGCCGGTATAACGCTTGGCAATGCTCACCACCAGCCGCAGGTTGGCTTCGATGAGCCGGTCCTTGGCCATTTGATCCCCCTGGGATTTTTTCACGGCCAGATCCAATTCCTCCTCTGCCGTAAGCAGCGGCACCTGACCGATTTCCTTTAAATACATCCGCACCGGGTCCTCGGTGCCGATACCGTTTAGCAGATCCGTGTTATCCAGGTCCAGCTCGATATTCTCTCCGCCCTCCAGATCGTCATCGTCTGTGGGAACGTAATCTTCCTCGTCCAGAGCCAGACTGTCCACGCTGCTCAGATCATCGGTCATCAGGCGGAGTACGTCGATTTTTTTATTTTCCAGCTGATTGTAGATTTCATCCAGCTCGGAAGGGGCCAGATAGGTATCCGCAAAAGCCTCATTGATATCGTTTACATCCAGTACATTGTTCTTGGCCCGGGCCAGTTCCAGCAGCCGTTCCATACACATATTGAATTGTTCACGTTCCATACTCTTCCTCCTTAATCTCCGTTGCCACGGGAACAGGCTCTACAGACTGAGGCTTGCCCGTGGTCAGGGCCAGATATGCGGCGACTACAAACACCAGCATCATAAAGGCCGTGGCACCCAAAAAACCCGCATCGCTTTCGTAAACCCAGTCCAGCAAACCGCTGTCGGAAAGAATCACCGAAGTGACATTGGCCCCGATATGAAACGCCGCCGGGGCCAGCAGATTGTGATGGCGTTCATAAACCCAGCCCATCATCATGCCCATAAGCAGGGCGTAAATCCCCTGGAGCAGATTTGTGTGAAAGACTGCAAAAAACAGGGCCGAAAGGAAAATGGCCGGGAAAGCCTCCATCCGCCACCTGAGCCGCCGGTAAATCAGGCCCCGGAACACCAGTTCCTCCACCAGAGGACTCAGGATGCCCACCGCCAGCACCTCCAGCCAAAAGTTGCTGTTGTAAAGAATCTGCGCCGTGGGGGAATACCCCTCCTCCAAAAGCTCGTACAAACCGCTGAAAACCAGCAAATGGTTCAACACCACACAGGAAGAGATTCCCAAAACCGCACTCAGAATATAAGCCCCCGGGCCGGAAGGGGCCCAGTGATCCATTCTGAAGGAATACTTGACTTCCTTCTCCCGATCCATATGCATAAACAGATAGAGCAGGGGAATGGTAAAGGCACATATTATCAGGGACAGCCAGAGATAATTATCGTAGATTATGTTCAAGATACTGTCGGCTGCATCCACATATAAGCCCCCCACCCCATGGAGCAGGGAAGGATTGGTAATCATGGCATACATCAGATAAGCCATAATCACCACGGTTCCAATGCCCTGGTATACCAGGAAGGGGTATAGAAGCATCCATATCCATCCCAAAATGCTGATGGGAAAGCGTTCCTGCCGCTGGGCCCACTTAACCATTTTTCAACCTCTCGCCATGCCAAAAATGTATATCTGCGCACAGATATACAAGCTAATTTATACAACAAGAACGCCGAAATAACAAGGGCTTTTTGGCTCGTTTCAAAATCAGCGGAGCTTTTTTTCAAAATTCCAGGCGTCCCGGCACATATCTTCCAGCTTCTTTTCCGCCTTCCAGCCTAAAACCCGCTCCGCCTTATCCGTGGCCGCATAGCTCACAGGCAGGTCTCCGGGGCGCGGGGGGGCGATTTCAAAGGGAATTGTCAGCTGGTTTGCCTGTTCGAAGGCCCGAATCACTTCCAGCACACTGCTGCCCTGGCCAGTGCCCAGATTAAAAATCTCCGTTCCCTGATGATCCAGAGCATATTCCAGGGCCTTCAGATGGCCCCGGGCCAGATCCGTCACATGAATATAATCCCGCAGACAGGTGCCGTCCGGGGTATCATAATCGTTGCCAAATACGTTCAGATGGTCTCGAATTCCCGCGGCCACCTGGCTTACATAGGGCATTAGATTATTGGGAATGCCCCGGGGAACCTCGCCAATCAGACCGCTTTCGTGGGCCCCCACGGGATTAAAATATCGGAGCAGCACCACCGACAGGGTGGGATCCGCCTGGGCCGCATCCTTCAGAATCTGTTCGATCATCCATTTGGTCCATCCGTAGGGATTGGAGCAAATGCCGCTTCTCATATCCTCCTGATAGGGGGGTGTTCCGTCGCCGTAAACCGTGGCGGAGGAGCTAAAAATCAGCACTCGGGTGCCATGCGCCGCCATGGTTTCCAGCAGCGTCAGGGCGGAATCCAGATTGTTCCGATAGTAGGCCAGGGGCTTCGCCACGGATTCCCCCACGGCCTTATAACCGGCAAAGTGGATGGCTGCATCAATTTTCTCCTGGGAAAACAGCCGGGAAAGGGCTTCCCCATCGCAGACATCCATTTCATAAAACAAAGGCTTTTTCCCGGTGATGGTCCCGATTCTGTCAATCACATCCCGGCTGCTGTTGCTTAAATTGTCGGCAATAACCACCTCCATGCCCGCTTCTAACAGCGCCACGGCGGTATGGGAGCCGATATAGCCGCAGCCCCCTGTCAAGAGTATTTTACCCATGCTGATTCTCCTTCATTCGGATGGCCGTCATTATATCATAAGGGCCACTCCTGCGCAAGAAATACTGTACAATACGGCCCGGTCCTGTCATAATATGGGGGTACAGGAAGGAGCTGAAATGAGTTTGCTGCGTCTGGACAGGATTCTGTCGGAATATACACCCTTAAGCCGCCGGGAAGCCACGGAAAAAATACGGAAGGGTCTGGTTTTAGTGAACGGGCAGCGGGCCTTAGATTCCGCCGCCAAATACGAGGTTCAGGATCTGCTTCTTTCCCTGGAGGGCCAGGAACGCCGGCTTTCCCTGCATAACAGCTTTATGCTGTATAAACCCGCCGGGGTGGTAAGCGCCACCCGGGATGCCCGGGACACCACCGTGCTGGATCTGATTCGGGTTCAGGACCGCTATCCCCTCCTTTCCCCCGCCGGCCGGCTGGATAAGGACAGCGAGGGCTTAATGATTCTCACCAGCGACGGTGGGCTGTGCCACCGGATTATTTCTCCCGCCTCCCGGATTTTCAAACAATACCGAATCCGGGTCCGAGGTCCCTTAGGAGAAGAACATATCCGGGCGGTTGCCGAAGGTATTCCCCTGTCTGAGGAGGAGCTTTGCCTTCCCGGAGAATTGATGATTGATTATTCCGGAGAATGCAGCCAGGCCCGAATCCGAATTTGCGAAGGCAGATTTCATCAGGTTAAGCGAATGATGGAGGCCCTGGACAGGCCGGTGCTTTCCCTATTTCGGGAATCCATCGGAGGCCTGGTGCTGGATGAGACGCTTGCCCCCGGGCAGTACCGCCCCCT
>CACZSB010000117.1 GCA_902783765.1 uncultured Lachnospiraceae bacterium | reverse complement strand
GTATTTAGAGCCTACGGCAAAGAGCTTGAAGGAGTTGGTGCCGGGCCAGGCGGTTTACGTGGTGATGGCCGAGGGCGGGGATGTGACCCCGGAAGGACATTTTGCCACCCCGGTGCAGATGGCGTATTTATTGGAGGACGGGGAGCTGAAGGGCCGCCTGCCCCAAATCAGCATCTGCGGAGATTTCTTTGACATGCTGGGGAAGGACTACCTGGGCACCGTACGGGATGAGCCATTGTTTGGTAATTCTTTGAGTGCCTTTATGATGCAGGTGGAGAAGGTGTAAGATATTTGTGGGAGGCGGTGCCGCCTGCGGGCTCGCAATGCTCGCCCCTAAGGGGTAGATTGCAGCGTGGTTCGTAGGGGCCGATCCTCAGATCGACCCGCAGTCAATGCACCAAGGGACCTGTCCTCTTGGTGCATTTTTAAGCGCCACGGCCTGTTTTGCCTGCACAAAAATGCTTTCACGGCGGGAACAAACACTTAAATACACCCGGCAAATCGGGTAAAGTGTGCATATGATTCACGCACAATATAAATTGAAAAGGAATCGGGGATAAGATTTCGGATACTCTTCTCACAGCATGAAAAATATGATATAGTGAAACGGTCCGGGACCGGTCTGGTCTCAGTGTGCGTCAGCTTACAGATAAGAGGAATGAGAGCGTGAGCGAATTAGTATCCTTTAAATGCCCCAGCTGCGGCTCGCCGCTGATCTACAGCGCCGAGAAGGGCCGTTTTCAGTGTGAATACTGCAACAGCGATTTCAGCTTTGAGCAGGTAAAAAATGCCGATGTTAATGCGGACACGGAATTTGACTGGGGAGATTATAAGGAAAACGTGTCCCAGGAATCCCTGGAGGGCACCGTATCATATCTGTGTCATTCCTGCGGTGCCGAGGTGATCACCGACGCGGTGACCGCCGCCAGCTTCTGCCCTTACTGCGGCAACACCATTGTGATGGAGCAGAACCTGTCGGGATTTATCAAGCCCAACGGCATCATACCTTTCCGTATCGACAAAAAACGCCTTATGGAGATCGTCAAAAATTACGGAAAAGGGAAAAAGCTGCTGCCCAGGAATTTCTTTACCCGTCAGAAGATCGAAAAGATCCAGGGCCTGTATCTGCCCTTCTGGCTGTATGACTGCCACGCGGACGGTACCATGGGTTTTGACGCCACCCGGATAAGGACATGGAGCGACAGCCACTACAATTATACTGAAACCAGCCATTATTATGTGACCTGCGACGGCTCCATGGATTTTGCCCATGTGCCGGTGGACGGCTCCCTTCGCATGGATGACGCCCTGATGGATTCCATTGAGCCCTACGATTTTTCTGACCTGCAGGAATTTGCCAAAGGCTATTTAAGCGGCTTTGTGGCGGAACGATTCGATGAGGATGCAGATTCCTGCCTGGACAGGGCCTCCGGCCGGGTCAAAAGCTCCGTGGCCGGCACTTTCCGGGAGTCCATCAGCAGCAGTTATGCCAGCCTCACCACCAGCCGCAGCAATATCACTCTGCAGGATACCAGCGTGAGCTATGTGCTGCTGCCGGTTTATCTGATTACTCTTCAGTATGGCGGACAGAATTATACCTTTGCCGTCAACGGCCAGACCGGGAAGATCGTGGGCGATTTGCCCATGGACAAAAAGCGGGCCGCGGGTTATTTCCTGGGGATTTCCGCCACCGCAGCCGCCGCCATCCTGGCCCTGCTGACCTTTGTGTTTTAGGAGGGTGCCATGAATAAGTTCCTAAAAAGAATTGCCCTTCTCACCGCCCTGCTGCTCCTTATCCTTCCCCTGCTGAGCTTCGGGCCTGCCAAAGCCTCGGATTTTAGTCGGGGCAATGGGGGGGAAGAAAGTGAGGGACAGCATATCGTGGACCGGGCCGGTCTGTTTTCCTTTAATGCCAAGCGGGATCTGGAGGAGGAGATGGCCCGGCTGGAGGAAAAATACAATATCAGGCTATTCATCCTCACGGTATATGAGCTGGAAGATGATGCCCTGGGCCGTCCCTACACGGGGATCCGGGCCTTCACCGAGGATTATTATGATTATGTGGTTTGCGGCGGCGTGGAGACCAGCGGCCTGATCCTTTGCGTGAATATGGGTGCCCGGGAAATGTGGCTGAGCACCACCGGGGAGGAGCTGGAGCGTTTTCGCCGGGACGAGAACTTTCTTCTGGATGAGATAGCTGAACGTCTGGGCGATGGCAAATACGACGCAGCAGCCAAGCGTTTTGTAAAACTGGTGGAGCAAAAGCATAAATGGGGCTTTTATCTGCCGGGGGCAGACAAGATTATTCTCAGCCTGGGCGTGGGGGTTCTGATCGGCGCCCTGTCAACCTTTATCATGGCCGCAGGGCTGAAAAATATCCGCCAGGCCGGCGGCGCCAAAACCTATGTGGTGTCCGGCAGTTTTAATCTGCGGCATGTGGGAGAGCTTTTCCTTTACAGCCATGTGACGAAAAGCGAAAAGGCCCAGTCCTCATCCCGAAGCGGAGGCGGTTTTGGGGGCGGGGGCGGCTCCTCGGGATTCTCCCATGGGGGCGGGGGCCGGCGTTTTTGAACCATTAGCCGCCTCAGGCGGCCTGATATAAGCGAATTCTATAGAAAAGGAGAAGTAAGATTATGGGACTTATCAGTGCGGGTCTGGGCGCCATCGGGGGAACCCTGGCAGACCAGTGGAAGGAGTATTTTTATTGTGAAGCCATGGATAAGGGCGTGCTGATGACCAAGGGCATCAAGCATACCTCCGGCCGTTCCAGCAACACCAAGGGACACGACAATATTATTACCAACGGCTCCGGGATTGCCGTGGCGGACGGTCAGGCCATGATTATTGTGGACGACGGCAAGGTGGTGGAATTCTGCGCCGAGCCCGGCCGCTTCACCTGGGATGCTTCCTCGGAACCCAGTATCTTTACCGGAAAGCTCTGGGACAGCATTAAGGAGACATTTAAGGTCATTGGCAAGCGTCTCAGCTACGGGGGGGATACGGGCCATGACCAGCGGATTTATTATTTCAACACCAAGGAACTTTTGGATAATAAATTCGGTACCCAGAATCCCATCCCCTTCCGCATCGTGGATGCCCGGTCCAATGTGGATATGGAGCTTTCTGTGCGCTGTGCCGGGGTTTATTCCTACCGCATTGCGGATCCCTTGCTGTTTTATTCCAAGGTGGTGGGGAATGTGCATTCCGAATACCGCCGGGATGAGCTGGATCTTCAGTTAAAGAGTGAGTTTATTTCTGCCCTGCAGCCGGCCTTTGCCAAGCTGAGCAAGCTGCAGCTGAGACCCAGCGAAATCATCGACCACAATACGGAGCTGGAAGAGGCCATGAACGAAGCCCTGTCTCAGAAATGGGGCGAGCTCCGGGGCCTGGAGGTGGTGAGTGTGGCGCTGGCCACGGTGACCATGCCCGAGGAGGATCAGGAAAGGCTGAAGATGCTTCAGACCGCCGCTACCTTAAGCAATCCCAATATGGGGGCCGGTTTTATGACCGCTTCTCTGGGCACCGCCATGAATACGGCTGCGGCCAACGAAAACGGCGCCATGGCCGGTCTCATGGGTGTGGGCATGGCCATGAATACGGGCAGCAATCCCATTGCGGGCATGTATGCGGCGGGCGCACAGACGGGGGCCCCTCAGGCGGCTCCGGTGGCGGGCTTTGGCCAGCCCCAGGGCGCAGCGGCGGGCTGGACCTGTCCCAGCTGCGGAACGGTAAACAGCGGGAACTTCTGCGGCCAGTGCGGCAGCCGGAAACCGGAAGCCAATCCCAACTGGACCTGTCCCAGCTGCGGAACGGTAAACAGCGGGAATTTCTGCGGCCAGTGTGGCAGCCGGAAACCGGTCTGAGAATCAACTAGATAATAAAATGCGGCAGGGGCGACCATCGGTCGCCCCTGTTTGATTGGGTATATCATTCAGTTATTGCCGTCATCCACCTCCGCCGGATCCGGCAGGGTCTCCGTGGGAGGCGGTGTGTTGGACCCGGATGTGGGTGCCGTGGTGGGCGGCTCCGTAGTTGTTTCTTCGGGTTGTGTCGTTGTAGATGTATCGATAGATGTCGTACCCTCAGGAGCAGTTGTGCCCTCGGTGCCATCAGTTGTGCTTTCGGTGTCCTCAGTTGTGCCCTGGGAAGCGGTCGTAGTTTCTGTGGTAGTCTCTGCGGTAGTTTCCGCGGCTGTAGTAGTCTCTGCTGCCGTGGTAGTTTCCGCAGCTGTGGTAGTCTCTGCTGCCGTGGTGCCTGTCATGGGAATCACTTCCGTTTCCTTTGCTTGGCAGAGCCGACACACCCGGGAGAGAAGTCCGTCGCTGGTTAAGCTGGCTTCCTTTTCCGTGGTCCACTCACTCCATTGATGGGTTTTGGGAATCACTTCACTGGCAACGATGGCATGGCAATAAGGGCATTCCTTGGTGCGATATCCCGTTGAGGTACAGCTGGCCTGCCTTTCCACCACCCACGGCCCTGTGAGAATATGGGCAGTATGCTTGCCGGGATTCGCCGGCCAGCCATGAACCACCACGGTATCTCCCACAGAACAATGGTCCCAAATAAACTTGGCCCCTTCTGTGGGCAGATTCACACAACCGTGGGAACCGTAGACCCAGGCCTGGTCGGAACGGAAATTGCCGTTGCGCCACTGGGCATCGTGGAGACCGTAATCCTTATAAAAGGGCATCCAGTACTGTACAAAAGAGGTACCGCGTAGCATGCGGTTCCGTTGTTTGGAACGGATATAAAAGGTTCCGGTGGGGGTGCTCCAGCCCTCCTCAATACTGCCGGTAACGCAGGGGAAGGTGGCTATAACGGTGGTGCCGCTATACACCGATACCACCTGGGTGGTCAAATTCACATCGACCCAGTTCCAGGTTTTTCCGTTGGGCTGGGTGGGATTGGTGGGACTGGCGTTCTGGGTCTGCTGGGGGCTTTGCTGGGTGGTTTCCGTGGGCTCCGTGATCTGGCTGGTGGCCAGACTCTTTACATAATATTCGAAGGATTCTTCCTCGCTGGTTTGGGTGGGCAGAGTCTCCCGGGGATCCGTGGCAGGGCTGCTTTCCGTTTCCCGGGCAGTAGTGACCGGCTCCGTGCCCTCCTCCGACACAGGCAGGGTGGCCTCCGGAGAAGCGGCGGCCTCGGTGCTATCCTCCGCCTGATCAAAACGGAAATAAATATTCCGGCCGTAATCATCCTGCTGCCCCTCATCCCCGGAAAAGGCGAAGGGGAGAGCCAATTTGGCATACAGCAACTGATTCCCCGCCGGGTGCTCAGGGGTAATAACAGCTTCCTGGAAAGAGCAGGAAGAAAGCAATAAAACAAGGCTCAAAAGAAACGGCGCAAGCTTTTTCATGGCACTCCTTATTAAGGCAAGCTAAAGGGATTATATTCTATAATTATATGGAGGGATGGATATAAAATCAATAGCAGGGCAGGGGGGAAATTCAATAATTCTTCCGCTTCATGTTTAAAACGCTCCGAAAATAGATGGCCGGATTATTCCGGCGAGAAGAAGTCCGTTTTTTCTTTGCAGGCGAGGACGTGCTCAATAAACAATTTGGTGATGGTGGACAAGCCCGCATCCCGTTTCCGGGCGATGCCGATTCTGCGGTATTCCGTATGGCTCAGGGGCAGACGCACCAAGTCATAGCGGCTGGGACGCAGCATCAAATCGTGAACGATACTGATGCCCAGGCCGCTTTCCACCATGGCCAGCAGGGCAAAATCGCTTTGAATCTCGTAGGCCGTATTCAGGGGGAAGGGCAGATTGTCCAGAAAACGGTTGATTTCATAATCCTGTGTTTCCTTCAGGCGAATCAGATCCTCCTGGGGCAGTCTTTCCAAGGGATAAAGCTCCGCCCCTGCCAGGGGATGGTTGGGGGGCAGGATGGCCACCAGGGCATCTTCCATTAAAAAATCCACCTCCAGATCTCCCGCCGTGGGCATGGCCAAAAAGGCGCAGTCCAGCATGCCCCGGTGGAGGGAATCGCTGATGTCACCGTATTCCCCGCAGGAAAGCTGAATGCTGATATGGGGGTATTTTTCGTGGAAGGATTTCAGAATCAGCGGCAGAAGCCCCGAAGAGAAGGAGGGAAAGCTTCCCAGTCTGAGCAGGCCCGCCTGCACGTGGTGGATTTCGGAGACCATGAAATTTAAATTGTTGTAATCCCGCACCACGGCCTGGATCAGAGGCAGCAGCGTCAGCCCGTCGCTGGTGAGCTGGACCCCGTCATAACCCCGGATCAGCAGCTTGGTGTTCCATTCCGACTCCAGGTCGGAAATCATTTTGCTGACGGCGGACTGGGTATAGCCCAAAAGCTGGGCGGACTGGGTCACATTACCCACTTCTACGGTCTGTAAAAAGGCGATATATTTTCTAATATTCATAGAGATTTCTCACATTCTGTCAATCGATGATGAAGAGGGTTTTGTATTCCAAAACGGAATACAACCTATAAAAAACTCTCGCTTCTCTCTTTTTGCTTTTTATTATATATTTTTAAGCAGGAAAATCAATATGTTCGAAAGTAAACATTTTTCACCGGGTTACTCTATACCGCCCGGGAAGAAGTAATATTTATATCACAGGGAGGAGACCCAAGATGATTCGTTATTCTGCCAT
>CACZSB010000116.1 GCA_902783765.1 uncultured Lachnospiraceae bacterium | reverse complement strand
GGAGGGATTTGAACCCTCGCGCCGGTCACCCGACCTACACCCTTAGCAGGGGCGCCTCTTCGGCCTCTTGAGTACTTCTCCGAATTTCATTTTCCTATGAAATTGCGCCGGTGGCGCATGGATATTTATACAATAGGAGGCGGAGCTTTGTCAACGCCTTTTTACAGAACGATGCGAATTCGGGTGCCGATATCTTCCCGGGACAGAATTTCAAAATGTCCCCCGTGCTTATCCACAATCCATTTTGCAATGGACAGGCCCAGACCGGTGCCCTCCACGCTGCGGGCCTCGTCGGAACGGTAAAATCGTTCGAAAATATGACCCACATCCGCCTCCGCCATGCCAATGCCCGTGTCCTGAACCTGCAGATAGGGCCTTTCCTCCGTAAGGCCGGCGGAAAGGATGATCTCATCTCCCGGGGCCGTAAACTTGGCCGCATTATCTATCAGCACCCGAAAAGCCTGCTTTAACAGGCCCGGATCCGCCCGGAGGCTGATATCCTCCCGGGGGGCATTCAGCCGGTAAATATGGGCTTCATCGATCATCACCGACTCCTCATAGGCCTCCCGGAGCAGCCCGGATAAGGAAAGCTCCTCCAGGCTCAGCTGGGTGCGGCCGGCATCTCCCCGGGCCAGAAAGAGCAGCTGCTCCACCAGATGCTTCATACGGGCGGTTTCCGTGCGGATGGCCGCCACGGATTCCTCTAAAACCTTTTGATCATCCTTCCCCCAGCGGGCCAGCATATCCGCATAACCCCCGATTACGGCAATGGGGGTGCGCAGCTCGTGGGAGGCGTCGCTCACAAAACGGGCCTGCTGCCGGTTGCTTTCCCGGATCCGCAGAAGCAGGTTGTTGATGGCGGCCTCCACCCCCAGAAGATCCTTTTCTCCCAGGGAGAGCCGGGCGGATTCATCGGCCTCCAGCTGACTGATGGCATCCTCGATCAGGCGGTATTTATCCTCCCCGAATTCCATGCGGGAAAGCTCGTCGGCCTTTAAGGCCAGCTCATTTAAGGGCGCCAGGATTTCCCGATATCGACGGTTTCGGCCGGGATAAGCCGCCAGCAAAAAGAGCAGGCGCAGCAAAAAGATGATTCCGGCAGCATATAAAAAGCCCCGGACTTCGGGCCAGACATCCGCAGAAAAGCTTTCTCCACCGCTTTCTGCCGTATATATCAAGGCTTCCGCCCGTCCCTGGGCATCCCGGCGCAGATCCAGCTGCCGCCTGGCAGACAGAGACAGGGAGCCCAGGGCGCCGTATTCCCGCGCCCCCAAATAGAAAAGGGGCAGAAGGATAAGAAATAGCAGCATGCCTGAAAAGAGCCGTCCCAGCCCCCCTTTCAGCCAGTCACGGCTCAGCCGCCGGGTCAGGGACCCCATGCGCTTGCTCTGGGTATTATTCGGAGCGGATGACATAGCCCACCCCCCGGACCGTCTGAATCATATTCACATGAAAGATCTCGTCGATCTTTGCCCTCAAGTGCCGTACATATACATCCACGATATTGGTATCTCCCAGATAGTCATAACCGCAGACTCTTTCCAAAAGGCTTTCCCGGGACAGAACGATGTCCCGGTTTTCCAGAAGGGTTTGCAGCATCAGAAACTCCCGATTGGTCAGCTGTATGGCGGAATCCTCCCAGAAAACCTGCCGCCGGGGCTCATCCAGCACCAGCTTTTGCCAAACAAGCTGCCCCTCCCGGAACCCGGGCTCCGCCGCCTCCGTGGAAGGTCGGCGGAGCTTCAGGCATACCCGAATCCGGGCCAGGAGTTCTTCGATGGCAAAGGGCTTGGTGATATAGTCCACGGCGCCCCCGTCCAGCCCCGCCACCTTGTCCATCACCGAATCCCGGGCGGTAAGCAGGATCACTGGGGTATCCTTCTCCATCTTCAGCCGGCGCAGCACCTCCATGCCGTTGAGCCCCGGCAGCATGATATCCAGCAAAATCAGGTCATAGCTTTCCGCCAGGGCCCGGTCCAGACCCGTCCGGCCGTCGGTGCATTTATGGACCTGGTAGCCCTCGTGACTCAGCTCCAGCTCTATAAAGCGGGCCAGCTTCTCTTCGTCTTCAATTATCAGGATTCTTCCCTTCATGTTTCCTCTTCAAAGGCTTCTTTGGCATTTTCCGCCGCCTTCCGGGCCTTTTCCATAACCCGGTTTACCTTATCCATATCCTTTTCTCCCTGGCAGCGATAGCTGAAGCCGAAGAAGAGGGAGACCACCACCAGTACCAGGCTCAGATACCAGGTCATCATCAGAATCAGGGCCACGCCCCAGAAGGGGAGCTTTGCCACCAGATTGCCGTTCCGATGGATCAAAAGGTAGTTGCTGCACAGGAAATGCCAGACTTTTTTCCCAAAGGCCTTCAGCTTGCTCCAGCCGCTCTCCCCCTGCATGCGGCCGCTTCGGCTCGCCGCCTCCAGGGCCTGCGCCACCGGCTCATAACGGGGCTGGGCCTCATATTCCGTGGAGTAGCTGCTGTTTTTGGGGGCCTTGATCCGGCCGGACTGCTCCAGAAGGATCATGGCATCTAAAAGATCGCCGCCGCTCTGCTCCAAAACACTGCGAGCCTCCTCGTAGGAGATGCCGGTCTTCTGAACTAATTTTTCCACCTTGTCGAAGTTTTCCATTTTTCTGCTTCCTTTCTTCTCCGGAGAACGCCTCCGTTTTCTTAAGATGGGCCCAGTATAAAAGCCGGGTCTTAAGGAAGCCTTTCCGAAAGATTAAAAACAGATGAATTGTTGCTTAAGCTTCCGTTTTTTACGGAGCCGTGGCGGTCTCTTTGTAATATACTTCCCACATCAGCTGCTTGGCGGCCCGGATACTGGCCTCATCCGGCAGGGTGACCCAGTCGGGACTGGGATGGGAAAAGCTGGTGTAGCCGTTTACATCCTGCCCCGTCACCGGGTAATTAATCAGATTCCAGTCCTTGCCGCCGGCCAGCTCCTGCCGCACCAGGGAGGCCATCAGCTCATAGGGTATAGTGGATTCAAAGGCCCCCTCCAGGGCGTCCAGGATCTCGTTGAAACGGACCAGCATCTGGGGCGAAAGCAACTTTTTGAACACGGCCTGGATCACCGCCATCTGATGGCTGTCCCGGCTCTGGTTGCTGCCTCCGAAGGCCTTCCGTTCCCGAACAAAGGCCAGGGCGGCGGCGCCGTCCAAATGGTTGGTGCCTTTCACAAAATGATACCCCTCGGCGTAAAAATCCGCATCCGATTCCACATCGATGCCTCCCAGGGCGTCCACGATCCGCATAAAGCCCGTAAAATCCAGGCGGAAAACATAATCGATTTCCATTTCATAAAGGGATTCCATGGTCTGCCGGGACACATCCACCCCGTAAAGTCCCGCATGGGTCAGCTTGTCCTTGGCGCTGCCGGAAATGGGGGTATTTACATAATAATCCCGGGGGGTGCTGATAAGGGCCGCCTGACGGGTGGTGGGATTGATGACCGCAATAATATTCACATCGCTTAAGGAACGGCTCACCAGGCCCCGCCGTGAGTCGATGCCGGAAATATAAACCGCAAAGGCCTGGCCCCCCGCCTTCAGAATACTGCCCTGGGGTCGAAGATTCTGGTGGGAATCCCCGGAGGGGGTTTCGGGGGTTTCGGGGGATTCGTCGGATTTGGCAGGGACCGAGGCCACCTGGGTTTTGACCGAATACATATCCAGGGCCCGCAGAGGCACCGTCACCAGATCTCCCATGGCCTCCAAATAGAAATCACCCAGCAAAATGACCCGGGTACTGCCGCTGCAAAGGGCGGCGATCAGAGCGGCGGGGCTGTCAAATTCCTGTATGGTGGGAATGAAATCATGTTGACGGACCAGGCCTGTTAACACCTCCTCCGCCTCCCGCCGGTCGGCCTCTTTTAGCAGCCCGAAGGCTTCGTTTTTTAAATCTGCGGGACTTTGAGCCGAGTCATCGGCCCGCACGTAAAGGCCCATGGTCACCGTATGGGTGAGCTCCTGCCGGAAAATCCCCGCAAAGAAATTGCCCAGCCTGGCTGTAAACACACTGCCCATAGTGGCCCCGGTCCCTAAAAGCAGAGCCAGAAATATGGCAAAAACCGTTCGGCCCCTTTTCCGGTAATCCCGAGCCAGCAGATAAATCACCAGAAGTAAAAGGAAAAGCAAAAGACCTAAAGCCCCCAGCACCGGGCCGGGGAAAAATTGAAGCTTATGAAGGCTGTATATGAAATAGCCCATGACAGGGGCCAGCGCCAGACACAGGAGCAGACCGGGCCAGATGGGAGTTTTTTTAGGTTTTACTGCTTTGTTCTCCGGCAGCGCCGAAGGCAGCTTCTTGGAAGGATCTGCCATGACATAACTCCTTTGAACGACAAAATGATATAAAAATATGCTCAGAGCCGGAATCGAACCAGCGACACGTGGATTTTCAGTCCACTGCTCTACCATCTGAGCTATCTGAGCATAAAATTGGATGCGCACGAGGAAGACGCAAGGCCTGCTGCGTGAAAGCTGGCTTTCATAAGCAGCAGAGCCGAAGCGGATTCTGACCTGCATATGCAGGTCAAGACATTCGATAGACGCGCAGCGTCTATCGAATGAGCACATGCGTTTTACTTCACATGTTCCTCTTGCCCATCTTCGTAGCGGGGGCAGGATTTGAACCTGCGACCTCCGGGTTATGAGCCCGACGAGCTTCCGGACTGCTCTACCCCGCGTTGTCTAAAGTGCGTCACCACTAAGGTGCCTCGCTATATTAGCACCCTTCGCCCCCGCTGTCAAGTTATTTACAGCTTGTTTTCTTGCTTGTTTTCCCGGAATGCTTACTTTATAATGAAAAAGATTCAAGAGAACGAAAACCGCCCGGCCCTGCCCGGAGCCCAATAAGCCATGAGGATGCATATATGAAAGTGGTATTGTCCCATTTAAGCAAGCGATTCCCAAACCGCAACAAAAAGCAGGGGGGCGAGGTCATTGCCGTCAACGATTTTAATTTCGAAATCCCCGACGGCCAGCTCATCGGCCTTCTGGGCCCCTCCGGTTGCGGCAAAAGCACCGCCTTAAATCTGATCAGCGGGCTTTTGGACCCCAGCGAAGGCCGGATCCTTTTCGGAGACCGGGATGTGACGGACTTGCCTCCGGAAAGCCGGGGGGTGGGGCTGGTTTTTCAGAATTACGCCCTCTATCCCCATATGACGGTATTGCAGAACATCATGTTTCCCCTTCAGAATCTTAAGGGGGATCAGAAGCTGCCCAAGGAAGAAATCCGTTCCCGGGCGGAGGAAGCGGCCCGCCTGGTGCAGATCGAAGGGCTGCTGGACAGAAAACCGGCGGAAATGTCCGGAGGCCAGCAGCAGCGGGTGGCCATCGCCCGGGCCCTGGTCAAAATGCCCAAGGTCCTCCTGCTGGACGAACCTTTATCCAACCTGGATGCCCGGCTCAGACTCCAGACCCGGGAGGAAATCCGCCGGATCCAGCGGGAAACCGGCATCACCACCATTTTTGTGACCCATGATCAGGAGGAGGCCATGAGCATTTCGGACCTGATTGTGGTGATGAAAGAGGGCTGCATTCAGCAGATTGCGCCCCCCCAGGAGGTTTATGACGACCCGGTGAATCTTTTTGTAGCCAAATTCCTGGGGACGCCGGCCATCAATGTTTTCCAGGGCCGGATCCAGGGAGGCCGCCTGTATTTAGGGGACCAAGGGGTGATGGAAACCCCCGGCCTTGCGGATCAGCCGGTGACCGTGGGCATCCGTCCCGAGGGCTTCGAGCCGGATCCCGCCGGTGCCATGGAGGCAGAGCTGCTGAACGTGGAGGTCATGGGCCGGGATACCAGCGTGGTATTGAAGCACCCCGCCGGCCTCAGCGAAAATCTCCGGGCCATTGTGGGCTCCGGCAAGCGGCCGGATAAGAATGCCGCCGCCTTGAACTTCTCTCTGATTCCGGAAAAGGTTCATCTTTTTTCTCCGGAAACGGGACAGCGTCTGTATATTCGGGGGTAAGCCATGAAAAACAACAAGCTGAAGGGCTGGCTTTACCTGCTGCCCGCCATCCTTTTTTTAGGCATCTTCATGGTCTATCCTCTCATAGACGTGATGATTTATTCTCTGGAGGAGGGCTATAATTTCGTATCCCAGACCTCCCAGGGGATTGGCCTGTTCAATTATTCTTATGTACTGCACGACCCCTATTTCATGCAGGCGGTGAAAAACACCTTTATCATTGTGATTATCACCGTGCCCCTGTCCACAGGCTTCGCCCTGCTGATTTCCCTGGCTTTAAACTCCACCAAAAAGCTGAAGGAGCTGTTTCAGACCATTTATTTCCTGCCCTACGTCACCAATACCCTGGCGGTGGGGCTGGTGTTTATGATTCTCTTTAAAAAAACCGCCTATACCGACGGTATGATCAACATATTGATTCAGCTTTTCGGGAGCCAGGGGGTGGATTTCATCGAGGGGCCCTACTGGGCCAAAATGTTTGTGATGTGCTTTTATACCATCTGGGTGGTGCTGCCCTTTAAGGTGCTGATTCTAACCAGCGCCCTGGCCTCGGTGAATCAGGATTATTACAACGCCGCCCGGATCGACGGCACCTCCAAGGGGCGGATTTTCCGGCGGATCACCCTGCCCATGATATCTCCCATGCTGTTTTATTTGATCATCACCGGCTTTATCGGAGCTTTCAAGGCCTACAGCGACCAGGTGGCCCTTTTCGGTACGGATCTGAATGGGGCGGGGATGAATACCATTGTGGGCTATGTGTATGACATGCTTTACGGCTATGCGGGGGGCTATCCCTCCTACGCCTCGGCGGCGGCCATTATCCTCTTTGTCATTGTTCTGACCATCACCTGCATCAATCTGATGGTCAGCCGCAAGGCGGTTCATTACTAAGGAGGCATCATGGATAATCAATT
>CACZSB010000115.1 GCA_902783765.1 uncultured Lachnospiraceae bacterium | reverse complement strand
CGTGCCCATCTCCCGCTTAATGGAAGCAATGGTATTGTAAGAATTGGTCACAGCCTGACGCTTGGCAGGTTCGCCCACCAGACGTTCGCCGTTTTTAGTAAAGGCCACCACTGAAGGAGTGGTTCTGGCGCCTTCCGTGTTGGCAATCACCACGGGCTTGCCGCCCTCCATCACCGCTACGCAGGAATTGGTGGTTCCTAAATCGATACCGATAATCTTACTCACTGTGTTTTCCTCCTGAAAATGAAATATGAGTTTATGCTTTTAAGTATTAATTAACTACCTTGACCATACTGTGGCGCACCACATTGCCCTTAAAGGTATAACCCTTCTGGAACTCCTGAACCACGGTGTTTTCCGGAAGATCCGGGTTTTCCTCATGCATCACCGCATTGTGAAGATCGATGTTAAAGGTCTCCCCCTCTGCGGGAATGGTTTTGACATCCAGTTCCTCAAAAACCCGGCCCAGCTGTTTATATACATGGACCATGCCCTGGGGGAAGGGTTCCTGTTCCGTTTCCTCATTTAAAACGGATAAGCCTCTTTCGAAACTGTCTGCCAGGGGAAGGAGCCGTTCGATGACATATTTCTCACCCCGTTCAAAGGACGCCGCTTTTTCTCTGTCCGTCCGTTTGCGGAAATTGTCAAATTCTGCCATCTGGCGCTTGATTCTATCCTCGGCCGCCTCCATTTTTTCTTCGGCAGCCTTCAATTTCGCTTCAGCAGCCTTCAGTTCTCTTTCCAGTTTTTCCACCCGATCTTTTTTCAGAATTCTTTTTCGCTTCGGGGGATCCTGGGGCGGTTCCGGCGGGGGCGCCGGTTCCTCTGCCGCTTCCGGAGTGGGAAGGGTCGCTTCCTCCGGGGGGAGTACCTGCTTTTCCGTTTCCTCCGGAATCGTGGGTTTCTCCACCTCGATTTTCTTCTTTCTTCTGCTCAAAATCTATTCCTCCTTGGCAAATACCCGATCCAGCTGATTCATGGTATCTTTTAAGGTATCCACTACCTTTTGGTAATCCATCCGTTTGGGGCCGATGATGCTGATCTTGCCCTGGACCCCGTCTCCCAGCGAATAGGTGGCGGTGACCACGCTGCAGTCCTTCATGGAATCCACCGGAACCTCGTCGCCGATGAAGACCTGAATATCTTGGCGGCTGCCGCTTTCCGTGGAAAGACGGCCGATGACGGTGCCCAGCTCTTTTTTCTCTTCTAGGGTACTGATCAGCTCGCTGGCCTTATCGCCCCCCGTAAGCTCCGGATAGCGGAAAATATTCGGGGCGCCACTGGTGTAAATGGGGTAGCCTTCATCCTGGGCAAAGGTTTCCGCCACCGCATCCAGTACCTGAACCACCACCCGGGAATGGCCTCCTGCCTCTTCCTTCAGCGCGCTGATAAGTGCCAGATTGATTTCTTCCATGGTCAGGCCGATCAGGCGGTTGTTCAGAAGGAAATTCAGGTCCACAATGGCTTTGTCGTCCAGGCTTTCCTCCAGGGTGATGATATTATTCTTCACCATATTGCCTTCCAGCACCACCACCGCCAGAAGCTTGCCGGCTTCCAGGGGGGAAAGCTGGAGAAACTTCAGCTTATTCTTTCTGTAATGGGGCCCGGTGACCATGGTGGTGTAATTGGTATTGGCTGCCAGAACCTGGGCCATTTTAACCAGCAATTCCTCCACCCGGTCCATACGGCGGCCCAAAAGCTCCACCATGGGCAGGGCGGGCAGATCCCGCTCCTTCTGTTCCTCCAGCATCCGGTCCACATACAGACGGTAGCCTTTGTCCGTGGGGATACGGCCGGCAGAAGTATGAGGCTGGACGATCAGGCCCATCTCTTCCAAATCTGCCATTTCATTGCGAATGGTGGCGGGAGAGCAATTTAAGCACTCCAGCTTGGAAATGGTCCGGGAACCCACCGGTTCCCCCGTTTCCTGATAATTCTCAATAATGGCATATAAAATGGCTTTTTTTCTGCTGTCTAATTCCATAAGCCCCTTCCGGTTTGTTAGCACTCATTTTTTGAGAGTGCTAACACCCGTGTATAAAATAGCACCCCGAGGGGTGCTTGTCAACGGATTTTTGTGAAAAAAATGGGTTTTTTTAGGGAATTTTCAAGGATTCTCAAAAAAAACTCAGTACAGACCCTTCTGCCGGAGATGCCTCATATAAAAAACATATACGATGGTGCTCAGCGTCCAGGTGATGGGATAAATCCATATGGCCAGCAAAATACTGTGGTGGATTTTTCCGATGGTCAAAAGGGTGATCACCCGCACGGCACACCAGCACACCAACATCACCACCGTGGGCACCACCGGTTTTCCCAGACCCCGCATGGCGGCACTGCTCACATGGGAGAAGCCGCAAAGGCAGAAAAACAGGCCACAGATCCGTCCCCGAAGGGTGCCGAAATAAATCACCTCCGGATCCTGGTTGAAAAGCCCCACCAAAAAGGGACTGAAGAAAAACAGCAGGGTCCCCGCCGCCAGCACCGCCAGAGAAGCCGCCGGCAGCGCAAAGCTCATGCCCTTTCGAATCCTATCCTTTTTGCCCGCCCCCAGATTTTGGGCCACAAAAGTGGAAAGGGCCATGCCAAAGGCATTCACCGGCAGAAAACAAAAGCCCTCCACCTTGGTGGCGGCGCCGATGCCGGCCATGGCCGCATCTCCAAAGGAATTGATATAGGACTGGATCATCATATTGGCCAGGTCAATGACACAGGCCTGGAGGGCCGTGGGCAGGCCGATATAGATAATCTGCCTCAGCTTGAGCCAGTCGAAACGGATGCTGCGGATTTGAATCTGAATGGAATCCTGGGTCTTCATCAAACGGCGCAGCACTAAAAGGGCACTGACAAATTGACCGATAATGGTGGCCAGGGCGGCACCGTCCACCCCCATCCCCAGAAAACGAATGAAGGTATAATCCAGAATTCCGTTTAAAATAGAGCTGAATATCAGGTAATACAGGGGATGCCGGGAATCACCGCTGGCCTGGAGAATCCCCACCAGCAGATTATAAAAAACCAGCCCCACGCTGCCCATGAAATAAATCCGGAGATAGATCACCGCCTCGGCAAAAACCCCGGCAGGGGTACCCATCCAGCGCAAAATCAGCGGTGTGCCGAAGACCCCCATAACGGTCATGATCACTGTGGCCACCAGGCCCATGGCCACGGTGGTATGCACGGAGCGGGACACGGCCCGTTCATCTCCGGAACCGATGTCCCGGGCAATGACCACCCCTGCCCCCATGGAAAAGCCCATGAAAAAGCCCACCACCAGATAGATCACGGAGCCCACGGAGGTCACCGCCGCCAGGGCGGCTTTTCCCACCAGATTCCCCACAATCAGGGAATCCACCGTATTATACATCTGCTGGAAAAGATGGCCGATAAAAAGAGGAACGGCAAAGCTGATAATTCGCTTTGCCACGGAACCCTCTGTCATTAAATATGCTGAACTGTTTTTCTGCATGGGGAAATTATAACACTGCCGCCGGGAATAACAAGGCCCGGGGAGTTATTCTCATAATTGCTTCAATATCAAGTGATCCGGAAAACAGGTGGCAATGTCCCCTGTTATCTGAAAAAGTAGTACAGCCAGAGCAATAATATAAGCACAAGGATCAAAACCCCTTTAAAGATCTTATACTTGGCGTCTTTGACTTCAGCCTTGGTTATGGCCTTGGTCAAAATGGAAGAAAACAAAATGTCCACCTCATCTCCTCTTTTGGGGCACTTGTTTATTCTGTATACATGGGTATCTCTATGCAAATAATACAACAGAATAGAGACAGGCCTGCCATATACCTGTTATCATCCGGTTCTGCCATAAGCTTTAGCCATCCTTTTTCGTCGGTATAAAGCTTTCTGGTATAGCCCTTTTCAATATATTGGCGTCCGTTGATCTCTTTCTGTATGATAAACTCAGAGTTTTCCTCTAATGACCTGTCACCCTCCCTTTTTCGGGAAGCATCCATTCTTATTACTGATAATATCAAACTGATGAAAAAGCAAATTAAAAAGGCACCTCCGATAATAAAAATAGAACCAAATAATCGACTGTAGGTTTGATATGTGTCTTGATTCATTTTTTCAAGAATGGCTTCAGTATTCATTTTCTTTACAGTTTTATGGCCAAAAAAATGCCCAGGGTCCAGAAGGCTACGGCGATAAAGGGATAATTCACGAATCCTTCTTTGCCCCTGGCTGCCCGGCGAAGAATAAAGCCCAGACGGCTTTGCAATCTGATTTCCTCCAGGGTATCCACCACCCCCCGATATACATCATCATACTGCAGAGTTTCATAATATCGCACATTCAGCAGGCTTAGCCCATAATAGAAAATGGCGCACAGATGGAGCAAAATAACGACCTTGGTTAATACAGATAAACCAATCAAAAACAATTCATTGATCACAAAGGCTATGGTGCAGATGGTAAGGCCGCTGTATTTTGATCGTCTTTCCGGCTTTTCCTCGCTGTAATACAGATCATAAAAACCGAAAAGCGTCAGGATTTGCAAAGGACTTAATTGATAAATGGAGGTGACCGGAATGATCATATCCATCCAGTAATGGCACATAAGCCAGGGAAGAAAGAAAATAACCAGGAATTCATATCTCTCGATATAGATTTCATGGGCGGCCATAATCAAGACAACCCATTCCGAAAGGAAGGGGATCAAGGTCATTATAAAAAAGAGTTTCGCTTTTTTATTTGGAAATGGCATCCTGAATTCTCTGTCTTTACGCTTAAAAGGCGGGCCCGAAGGCCCGCCCCGTGGTATGGAAATTATTTCTTTCCGTACATCTCCTGCAGCCGTACCAGGTGTTCATACTTCTCCTTGGCATACTGCGCGGACTTATCGAAGAGCATATCCGCCCGTTCAGGATTCTTAAGGCTCAGTGAGGTGTAGCGGCTCTCGCCCTTTAAGAATTCCTTGTAATCCGCGCTGGGTGCCTTGGAATCCAGCTGGAAGGGCACTTCCTTGCGGGGATCGAAGCGGAACATGTGCCAGTAGCCTGCGGCCACCGCGTTCTTCTCCTCGGTCTGGGCCTTGCCCATGCCGGCCTTAATGCCGTGGGTGATACAAGGGGCGTAGGCAATAATCAGGGACGGGCCCGGATAGCTTTCCGCCTCGGTGATAGCCTTCACTGTCTGGTTGTAATCCGCACCCATGGCAATCTGAGCCACATACACATAGCCGTAGCTCATGGCAATGGCTGCCAGATCCTTCTGCTTCACTTCCTTGCCGCCGGCGGCAAACTGAGCCACGGCGCCCACATTGGTGGCCTTGGAGGACTGGCCGCCGGTGTTGGAATACACTTCCGTATCGAAGACCATAATGTTAATGTTCCGGCCGGAGGCAATGGCGTGATCCAGGCCGCCGAAGCCGATATCATAGGCCCAGCCGTCGCCGCCGAAGATCCACTGGCTCTTCTTGCTGATGAATTCCTTATTCTGCAGCAGGAACTTCACATCTTCGCTGTCCCCTTCCGCCACCAGGGCTGCCAGCAGCTTCTTGGTAGCCTCGGCATTCAGGGCAGAATCTTCGTAGGTATCAAAGAATTCCTTGGCCGCTTCCTTAAGAGCCGGCTTGCCATTCTCTGCCACCTTTTTGATCTTATCCGCCAGACCGGCCCGCAGGGTGGACTGACCCAGCTCCATGCCCAGACCGAATTCGGCGTTGTCTTCGAAGAGGGAATTGCTCCAGGCCGGGCCCTTGCCTTCCTTATTCACCGTGTAAGGGGTGGAGGGAGAGCTGTTGCCCCAAATGGAGGTGCAGCCCGTGGCATTGGCAATATACATGCGATCGCCAAAGAGCTGGGTGATCAGCTTGGCGTAAGGAGCCTCGCCGCAGCCGGCGCAAGCGCCGGAGAACTCCAGGAGCGGGGTCTTGAACTGGGAACCCTTCACGGTGGCCACTTTGAATTTCTCGATGACCTCGGGCTTCTCAGGCAGCTCCACACCGAAATCGAAGTACTTCTGGCAATCCTTGTGCTCTTCCATGCTCTGCATGGTAATGGCCTTGCCGGGGGCAGGACACACATTCACGCAGGAGCCGCAGCCCATGCAGTCCAGGGCGGATACGGTCATGGAGAACTTGTAGCCAGGCATGCCGGTAAGATCCTTCATGGGCATGCCGGCAGGGGCATTCTTTACATCTTCCTCATTCAAAGCCACCGGACGGATGACCGCGTGAGGACATACATAGGAGCAGAAATTACACTGGATGCACTTGTCCACATCCCACACGGGAATGCTCACCGCCACGCCCCGCTTTTCAAAGGCAGAGGCGCCGGAAGGGGTGGAACCGTTGGCATAAGCCACAAAGGCAGAAACGGGCAGATTATGACCGTCATGGGCATTGATGGGCTTCTGGATGGCGTTCACGAAACTTACCACATCCGCCCGGGTGCCGGTGGCCAGCTCGAACAGCGGCTCATCCTTAGCGTCCTTCCAGGAGGCAGGCACTTCCACTTTGTGGAAGGCGCCGGCGCCGGCGTCGATACCGTCGTGGTTCATCTTCACCACATCCTCGCCCTTCTTCAGATAGGACTTGGTGGCCGCATCCTTCATGTATTTGATGGCGTCTTCCTTGGGAATTACACCGGAAATCACGAAGAAGGCCGCCTGGAGGATGGTATTCACCCGGCCGCCCAGGCCGATTTCCTGGCCCAGCTTAATGGCATCGATGGTGTACAGATTGATATTATGTTCCGCTATATAGCGTTTCATCTGGCCGGGCAGATGCTCCTCCAGACCCGCCAGATCCCAGGGGCAGTTTAAGAGGAAATTGCCGCCATCCACCACTTCCTGCACCATATTATACTTCCGTACATAGGAAGGATTGTGGCAAGCCACGAAATTGGCCTTGTTGATGAAAT
>CACZSB010000114.1 GCA_902783765.1 uncultured Lachnospiraceae bacterium | reverse complement strand
GGGCCGACATCCGGGCCAAATTGATGGCCCAGAAGGAAGAGGCCGTCCGGGAGGAAACGGAAAATGCGGTGCTGGCCAAGGCCGTGGACGGAGCCACCATGGAGATCCCCGAGGCCATGATCCTTTCCCAGGCGGAGGATATGGTCAATGAGTTCGGAGAGCGTCTGCAGATGCAGGGCATGCGTCTGGAACAGTATCTTCAGTTCACCGGCATGACCATGAATCAGATCGTGGAGCAGTACAAGGACCAGGCCAAGAAGCGCATTGAGGGCCGGCTGGTGCTGGAAGCCGTGGTGAAGGCCGAGAATATCGAGATCGGCGAGGAAGACATGGAAGAAGGCTTAAAGAAGCTGGCGGAGCGCTACCAGATGGAAGTGGATGCGGTTCGGAACTTCTTTAACGAAGAATCCATGGAAAGCTATAAGAAGGATCTGGCCACCCAGAAGGCCCTGGACCTGATGGTGAGCTCCGCAAAGCCCTCCAGGGCCAAGAAACAGTAAGGGTTTTTTAAAGGCCCAAAATAGAAGGAGTTTTTCATGAGCTTAGTACCTTATGTATTAGAATCCACCAGCCGCGGGGAGCGGACCTATGATATCTATTCCCGCCTGCTGAAGGACCGTATTATTATTCTCAGCGAGGATGTGAACGATGTCACGGCCTCCCTGATCACCGCCCAGTTATTATTCCTGGAATCTGAGGATCCGGGGAAGGATATCAGCTTTTATATCAACAGTCCCGGGGGCTCTGTGAGTGCGGGCATGGCCATTTACGACACCATGAAGTTCGTAAAGTGCGATGTTTCCACCATCTGCCTGGGCATGGCCGCCAGCATGGGAGCCTTCCTGTTGGCGGGGGGCACCCAGGGCAAGCGCCTGATTCTGCCCCATGCCAAGGTGATGATCCACCAGCCCTCCGGGGGCGCCCAGGGTCAGGCCACGGATATTCGCATTGTGGCGGAAGAGATTCAGAAGACCAAGGATATGCTGAACCGGCTGCTGGCGGAAAACACCGGCCGTCCCTATGAAGAGGTGTGCCGGGATACAGAGCGAGATTATTACATGAGTGCCCAGGAGGCCCTGGACTACGGTATCGTGGATAAGGTCATCACCCAGCGGGCATAGGAGTGTTATGGCAGGAAAAAAGAACGAAAGCAATAAGCTGTGCTCTTTTTGCGGCAAGCATCAGAACCAGGTATCCCGGCTGATTTCCAGTCCCTTAATGGAATGCTATATCTGCGACGAGTGCCTGGAGACCTGCTTCCAGATTCTGGAGGAAGAGTGGGACCGGGAGGATTCCAAAACCCGTTCTTCCGGCGGTCCGGGACTGAGTTTTGACAGCCTGAAGCGGCCCGAGGA
Organism: uncultured Lachnospiraceae bacterium; assembly: GCA_902783765.1. GTDB lineage: Bacteria > Bacillota > Clostridia > Lachnospirales > Lachnospiraceae > UBA6987. Next base: position 4,598 of record CACZSB010000114.1, on the reverse strand, counting down.
GATTAAGGCCTTTTTGGATCAGTACGTGATTGGTCAGGATGAGGCCAAAAAGGTGCTGGCCGTGGCCGTTTACAATCATTACAAGCGGGTCCTTTACGGGAATATGGATCATGATGTGGAGCTTCAGAAAAGCAATGTGCTGATGCTGGGGCCCACGGGTTCCGGAAAAACATATCTGGCCCAGACCATAGCCCGCTGTTTGGATGTGCCCTTTGCCTCCGCCGACGCCACGGCCCTTACCGAGGCGGGTTACGTGGGAGAAGATGTGGAAAACATTCTTCTGAAGCTGATTCAGGCGGCGGATTATGATATCGAAAAGGCCCAGCACGGTATTATTTATATCGATGAAATCGATAAAATCACCAAAAAGTCCGAGAATGTTTCCATTACCCGGGATGTTTCCGGCGAAGGGGTCCAGCAGGCTTTATTAAAAATTCTGGAGGGCACCGAAGCCAATGTGCCCCCCCAGGGCGGCCGCAAGCATCCCTATCAGGAAACGATTCGCATCGATACCACCGGCATCCTTTTTATTTGCGGCGGTGCCTTTGACGGGCTGGAAAAGATAGTGGAAAGCCGTTTGGGAGCCGGCAGCATCGGCTTTAACGGTACGGTGGTGGAGAAAGAGAATATCCCCCTGGGACAGCTTTTCTCCCAGGTGGTGCCGAAGGATCTGATCAAGTTCGGGCTGATTCCGGAATTTATTGGCCGGGTACCGGTGACGGTGGCCTTAAACGAGCTGGATGAGGAGGCCATGGTGCAGATCCTCACAGAACCCAAAAACGCCCTGATCCGTCAGTTTGAACGGCTCTTTGATATGGACGGAGTCCAGCTGATATTTGAGCCGGAGGCGGTGCGCTCCGTGGCCCGGAAGGCCCTGGAACGGAATATGGGGGCACGGGGTCTGCGGGCGGTTATGGAAAAGGCCATGATGGATTTGATGTTCCGCCTGCCCAGCGACGCCTCCATTTCCAGCTGTACCATCACCCAGGCGGTGATTGACGAAGGGGCGGAGCCCATCCTCAGCTATCGGGAAATTGCAGAGGAAAAGAGAAAGCGGATCAGCGTGGACAACCTGCTGGCTTAAAGGGCCCGAAGGGAAAAATCATGGTCATCAAAAGCGTGAATCTGGAAACGGTCTGCGGCATCAGCAGCCGGCTGCCGGAAAATGACAAGCCGGAGTTTGCCTTTGCGGGCCGTTCCAATGTGGGAAAATCCTCCCTGATTAACGGGCTGATGAATCGGAAGTCCCTGGCTCGGGTCAGTTCAGAACCGGGCAAGACCCGCACCATTAACTACTACAATATCAACGGCGCCTTTTATTTTGTGGACCTGCCCGGCTACGGCTATGCCAAGGTCGAGCCGGCGGAAAAGCAGGCCTGGGGGCGGATGATTGAAAACTATCTTCGAAACAGCCGCTGCCTGAAGCAAATCTTTCTGCTGGCAGACATCCGTCACGCTCCCAGCGAGGCGGATAAGCAGATGGCCCGTTATATCCGGGCCGCCCGCTTTGAACCGGTGGTGATTGCCACGAAATTAGACAAAATCAACCGCTCCCAGCGTCCCCGGCAGCTGAAGCAGCTGCGGGAGGGTCTGGAGCTTTCGGCGGAAACGCCCATTTTTCCCTATTCGGCCCTGAGTAAGGAGGGCCGGGAGGAAATATATACCTACCTGGAGGAATGGCTATGATAAAGCTGGTGGAATTAAAAAAGATTTTCCGGGATCCGACGGCCTATACAGGCCAGTGCGTTCGTGTGGGCGGATGGGTCCGAAACCGCAGAGATTCGAAAACTTTCGGTTTTATTATGCTGAATGACGGAACTTTTTTTGAGTCTCTTCAGGTGGTTTATGAGGCGGATTTGCCCAATTTTGAAGAGATTACCCGTATCAATATAGGGGCGGCTCTGGTGGTGGAGGGAGAAATTGTGCTGACCCCCCAGGCCCAGCAGCCCTTTGAAATGAAGGCTCGGTCCATTGAAATTGAAGGGGCTTCCACCCCGGATTATCCCTTGCAGCCCAAGCGCCACAGCGTGGAATATTTACGAACCATTCCCCATCTTAGGCCCCGGACCAATCTGTTTTCCGCGGCCTTCCGGATTCGATCCGCTGCGGCCTTTGCCATCCACCGTTTCTTCCAGGAACGGGATTTTGTGTATGTCCACACCCCGCTGATTACCGCCAGTGACTGCGAGGGAGCGGGAGAGATGTTCCAGGTCACCACCCTGGACCAGAACAAGCTTCCCTTCACCCCCCAGGGTCAGGTGGATTACAGCAAGGACTTTTTTGGCAAGGAGACCTATCTCACCGTCAGCGGACAGCTGAACGGAGAGACCTTTGCCCAGGCCTTCCGCAATATCTATACCTTTGGCCCCACCTTCCGGGCGGAGCATTCCAATACCACCCGCCATGCCGCAGAGTTCTGGCAGATTGAACCGGAGTTTGCCTTCGGAGATCTGGAGGATGATATGCAGCTGGCGGAGGATATGCTGAAATATGTCATCCGTGCGGTGATGGAGGAGGCCCCGGAGGAATTGAATTTCCTGAATTCCTTTGTGGATAAGGGCCTTCTGGAACGGCTGAATCACGTGGTATCTTCGGATTTCGGCCGGGTGAGTTATACAGAGGCCATTAAGCTCTTGGAACCCCACAATGATCGCTTTGAATACAAGGTCAGCTGGGGGGCAGATCTTCAGACCGAGCATGAACGCTTCCTGACAGAGGAAGTATTCAAGCGGCCCGTATTCGTGACGGATTATCCCAAGGAAATCAAGTCCTTCTATATGAAGCTGAATCCCGACGGAAAAACCGTGGCGGCCATGGACTGCCTGGTGCCGGGGATCGGAGAGATTATCGGCGGCTCCCAGCGGGAGGATGATTACGATAAGCTTCTGGCCCGGATGAAGGAAAAGGGTATGAAGATAGATGAATACGAGTTTTACCTGGATTTAAGACGCTATGGCACCACCCGCCATGCGGGCTTTGGTCTTGGTTTTGAACGCTGCGTCATGTATTTGACCGGCATTGCCAATATTCGGGATGTGGTGCCCTTCCCCCGTACCGTGGGAAACTGCATGCTGTAATACTTGCCCTCTCCCGGACGCAGGAGAGGGTGGCACGGCTTCTAGGCCGTGACGGGTGAGGGCGGTTAGATGTAGCCTTGCGAGGGAGAATGGTTATGTCGGTCAAGGAATTAACGGATATTTTACGAAAATCAAACAAGACGGTTTTCTTCGGCGGCGCGGGGGTCTCCACAGCCTCCGGTATACCGGACTTTCGCAGCGCCGAGGGGCTGTGGAATCAAAGCTTCGGCCGCTTTATCACCCCTGAGGAACTGGTGTCCCACAGCTATTTCGAAAAAGATCCGGAGACTTTCTTCGCCTTTTATAAGGAGAAGCTTATTTATCCGGAGGCCCGGCCCAATGCCTGTCACAGGGCGTTGGCCCGACTGGAAGAGATGGGTCGGCTTTCGGCGGTGGTTACCCAGAATATAGACGGCCTCCATCAAATGGCAGGCAGTCAGGTGGTTCACGAGCTTCACGGTTCCGTTCACCGAAACTTCTGCACCCGCTGCCATGCGGCCTACCCGGTGGATTACATTTTAATTACGTCCGGTGTTCCCCGCTGCAAAAACTGCGGCAGCATCGTGAAGCCCGATGTGGTGCTTTACGAGGAAATGCTGGATGAAAATGTGATGGATCGGGCCGTTCGGGCCATCCGCCAGGCAGACTGTCTGATTGTGGGGGGCACCTCTCTGATTGTATATCCCGCCGCCGGTTTTATACACCATTACCAGGGAGACCGGCTGGTGGTGATCAATAAAACGGAGACCCAGGCCGACGAATATGCGGATCTGGTCATTCATCAGGATATCGCCGCCGTTATGGAAGAGGCCGTGGCGGCGCTATAAGGACTGGTTTTTCATGAACGATAATAAAAACCGAAACGACAATAACAACAATAAAAATCGCAACACCCTGCTGACCCTGATCCTGGCCATGATCGGCCTGAGTCTGCTGGCCTTTTTTTCCAGAAGTCTCCTGATGGGCCGGGCCGGGGCCATCAGCTATGACGATTTCCTGGAAATCCTCCGGAAGGAAGAGGTACAGGAAGTGGTTTTTAACGAGATGTATAATCAGGTCAGCGCCCATGTGAAATCCCAGGGCCGGCTTGTGGTGTACAGCACCGCCATTGTGGATAAGGACGCGGCCCTGGAAATCATCAATGAACGGGAAATAAAATATTCCGGCACCGTGGTGACCTCCAGCTCCTGGATCTCCATTGTGCTGTATTTGGCCTTTGCCGGCATCATGGTTTACTGGATGTTCAGCATGCGGAGCGGCAACGGCCTTTTGGGTGGCCTGGGCAAGAGCAATGCCAAAATGTATGTGCAGAAGGACACGGGGATCTCCTTCGGAGATGTGGCCGGCCAGGACGAGGCCAAGGAATCCCTGGTGGAGATCGTGGAGTTTCTGCATAATCCCGGCCGCTATGTGGGGATCGTGGCTAAGCTGCCCAAGGGCGCCCTGCTGGTGGGCCCCCCCGGTACCGGAAAAACCCTTTTGGCCAAGGCGGTGGCAGGGGAGGCCCAGGTGCCTTTCTTT
>CACZSB010000113.1 GCA_902783765.1 uncultured Lachnospiraceae bacterium | reverse complement strand
TCCACCTTCAGCTTCTTCCAGGGCAGCTTGGAGGCATCGGCTTCCTTGAAAACAGGGATCTCCTTGCCTTCCACAACAATGCTGTTATCCGTGTGGGTGATGCCCCGGCGATGCATGTACATCTTCTGGGTGGAATCATACTTTAACAGATGGGCCAGCATACGGGGATCCGTCAAATCGTTGATGGCTACGATTTTATAGCCCTTCATATCAAACATCTGCCTGAAGGCCATGCGGCCGATCCGTCCAAAACCGTTGATTGCTACTCTTACCATTACTTCTTTCCTCTTTCCTATTCGATAGAGCTTCCCTTCCGGTTCCGAATACCGACTGCTCCGTCCAAACATAAAAACAAGCTTCCTTGCACCTTTCCGGCGGGGCATTTCGATATCCTATTTACGCACCATGGAAATAACAGGAAGCCGGGTCCGCTGACCCGTCAGGGCATATTATAGCACGCTTTTCCAAAAAAGCTATGCTTTTTGAAAAAACTTGTGGATTTATTCTTATAAAATTAAGAAAAAAGACTTTTTAGGTTCTGTAATCTCCGTTGATCCGCACATATTCCCCGGTCAGATCGCAGCCGTAGGCCTTGGCCTCTCCGGATCCGGCATGGAAATCCAGGCGGACAAACACATCCTCATCATCATTGGTGAGTTCACATTCCACCGTATCAAACTCCACGCTGCTGTCCGCCATGGCCGCCCCGGCGGCGGAAAGCACCAGGGCTCGGGAAAGCCCGCCGTGGCCAAAAGCCGCTTTTACACTGTTGGAGCAGCAAATACTCCGAGCCACCCGCCGGGCCTCTTGCTTGTCTGCCAGCCCTTTCACCGCCACGGTAAGGGTTTTTTGAGCTCCCTCGCCGTCTGCGGCGATCTTTTTGGCGATCTCCGCCAAAATGCTTTCCAGCATTTTCTCCATGGCCTCCATGTCTTCCGGAGATTGGACCGCCACACCGCTGGCCCCATTGGCAAACATGATCAGGCTGTCATTGGTGGAGGTGTCTCCGTCCACGGTGAGGGCGTGAAAGCTCTCGTCGCAGGCCTTTTTCAGCATGGCCTTCATGGGCGCCGGTTCCATCAGGGCGTCGGTGGCAATAAAGCACAGGGTGGTGGCCATATTGGGATGGATCATGCCGCTGCCCTTAGCCATGACTCCCACCCGCACGGTGCCGCCGGATAGGGCCAGTTCCCAGGCCCCCTCCTTCCGTTTCCGGTCCGTGGTCATAATGGCCCAGGCAGCCTGGGAACCCATTTCCCGGGACATGAGGGGGGCGATCTCTTCCACCGCCTTTTTGATTTTTTCCACGGGCAGCTGTTCCCCGATGACTCCGGTGGAGCTTACCAAAAGGCTGTCCGGCTCCAGGCCAAAGACCGCCTCCGCATGGGCTTTTACTGCCCGGGCCGCCGCCATGCCCGGCTCCCCGGTCCCCGCATTGGCATTGCCGGAATTGATCACAATGCCCCGCAGATAGCCCCGGGCCGCGATCTCCCGCCCCAGCATCACCGGGGCGGCACAGAAACGGTTGGTGGTAAACAGGGCCGCACAGGCCGCAGGTCTGTCAGACAGGAGCACCGCCACATCGGGCTTATAGCTCTTGCGGCTCTTGATGCCCGCATAAACAGCTCCCGCCGAAAAGCCCGCCGGGCTGGTAATGCCGCCTTCTTTAATCTTTATAATCTTCATATTTATTCCCGCAATAATTTTTTGGGCTGGAGGGAAATGGAACGGCGGAAATCCGAAGGGGTCACCGTGTTCAGACGGAAGAAATTCCGATTGAAGGTCTTCACGTTCTGATATCCCACCTCCATGGCAATATCCGTAACCGTCATTTCCGTTTCCAGAAGCAGCCGGCCCGCCCGGCTTATCCGTACGTAATTCAGGTAATCTTCGTAATTTCGGGCGGTCTGAATCAGCAGCAGCCGGTTCATCTCCGGCACATTGACCCCAAAGCTTTCCGCCACCTGCCGGGGCGAAAGCTCTTCCCCATAATGCTCGCTGATATATTCCGCAATCCGATATCCCAGCCGGCTGTCCTCCATCCGGGGCAGATTGTCCAGGCGCTGATAGGTCCGGCGGTAGTCGCTCACCGGCATACCCATATATTCCGAGAAGACCCGGGAAATGTGGGAGGCGTCCCAAAAGCCCACGGTGCCGGAGATCTCCTCCAGGGTCATATTGGTGTGGAGCAGGTAGCTGGACACTTTGCTGAGGCGCATCTCGTTTAAAAGCTCGTAAAAGCTCATGCCCGTCATGTTTTTGATATAGCTGCGCAGGGCGCTTTCCGATACGAAAAAGGTCCTGGCCAGATCCTCCTGGGTCAGGGGGTCCCGGGTATGGAGGTACATATAGCGGAACACATCCTTCAGATCCCGGCTTTCCGCCGCCGCCTCCGTCTGATTGCCCCCCTCCCGAAAACGGATCAGCTTCACCACAAAGGAGAGCAAAAGGCTCATGGCCCCCAGGGTACTCAGGGGTTTGGGCTGTTCTGCCTCCAGCACCGATTCCAGCCCCACTTCGTTCTGGAGCCGCACAAAGAAATCACCCATCCAGCTCATCTGGGCGGGATTCAGGTAAATGACCGGCGTCCGGGCGGCCTCCTCCGTCAGATGAAAGGTCTTCTCCCCGGTCTGGGGAAAGAGCCCGAAAAGGGCATTAAAGACCTGAAGATCGTAGACCACCGTGTAAAACTGCAGGGGCTCCGCCACCTCCGTCACATTGCTCACCTGCCAGGGAAGCATGGCCACCACTGCACCGGGCACCAGGCGGATGCTTTTTCCCTGGAGTTCTATGACCCCCTCCCCGGACAGAATATAGAGGAAGCGGGCCTCCTGATGGAGCAGGGGATAGGTGCTCTCCCCCAATGTCTCCAAATCCAGAGACACCAGCTTGCTCCGGTCCACCTTGGACCGTTCAAAGCTTTGGAGGGTCACCATATCCGCATACCTTCAGTCTTTCCTCCGCCAAATGATCTGATTCCTGCCGCACAAACATCTTTCGCGCTCAAATCATAGCAGATAGCGCATAAAAAGGCAAGAAGCACGGAAGCCGATGTCCCCCCTTCTCCGGGATTTTTGTTGCTAAATACAAAAAGAAGGGGGAGAAATGTCCCTTGCTTTTTTTCACTTTCAGTATAATGATTTTCAAGAGAAGGACGATTATCGTCACGACAAATACATATTTCTCAGGAGGAATACATCATGCCCGTTAATCTGAAGGGACGCTCATTTCTGACACTGAAGGATTTCACCCCCGATGAGATCCGCTACATGCTGAACCTGGCCGCGGACTTAAAGGCCAAAAAGAGAGCCGGCATCCGCACCCAGCTGCTGGCCGGCAAAAACATCGTTCTGCTTTTCGAAAAGACTTCCACCCGCACCCGCTGCGCCTTTGAAGTGGCTGCCATGGATGAGGGAGCCGGGGTTACATTCCTGGATTCCAAGTCCTCTCAGATGGGCAAGAAGGAAAGCATGGCGGATACCGCCAAGGTGCTGGGCCGTTTCTACGACGGTATCGAGTACCGGGGCTATGATCAGGAAGTGGTGGAAGGCCTGGCCAAGAACGCCGGCGTCCCCGTGTGGAACGGCCTGACGGATGTGGATCACCCCACCCAAGCACTGGCGGATATCCTGACCCTGATGGAAAATACCAAGAAGCCCTTAAATCAGTGCAAGTTAGTGTTCTGCGGCGATACCCGCAAC
>CACZSB010000112.1 GCA_902783765.1 uncultured Lachnospiraceae bacterium | reverse complement strand
GTGGTGGGTATGGCAGCCTCCGATGTGGAGGGGGTGCTGGGACTTTCCGATTTGAATACGGGAGAACCCTGCAGCAAGATGACGGTGCGGAATCTGGGTAAGTGCCTGCGCCTGGATTTCGGAGCCGAGCAGACCACGGTGATTTTGGGGATTATTGTGAGCGCCGGGTATAATCTGCTGGAGGTAAGCCATGGGGTTCAGAATAAGGTTCTGGGAGCCGTGAAGGATATGATCGGCTTTGAACTGGCCCAGGTGAATATCCAGATTTCCGATGTTCGGTCCAAGTAGGAGCTTTTCTCATGAATCGGCAGAAACGCAAATTCGTTTTTGAAGAGCTCTTCATGTGCGAGTTTTATCCGCAAAATGAGCTGGAAGAACAGCTTCTTTCTCTTTCTAAGAATGAGGATCTATTATCGGAGATGCATTCCCAGGAACTGGGAGAGGAAATCCGGCAGGTCCTGCGGCAGCGGGCAGCGGATATAATGGCCCTAAAAGAGGAACTGGACGATCAGATCAATCAGGTGGTCACCGGCTGGAAGACCCATCGCATGGGCCGGGCGGAGCTGGCCATCATCCGGCTGGCTCTCTATGAGATGAAATATGATGAAAGCATCCCCTACCGGGTAGCCATTAATGAAGCGGTGGACCTGGCCAAGCTCTACGGCGGAGATGATGCCCCCGGCTTTGTGAATGCGGTGCTGGGCAAGTTGGCGGATGCCCTGGGGTATGACAGATAAATGCTGCTGGAATCCATACAAGAATGCGGAGATATCAAGGGAATCGATCCGAAGGACTATAAAAGGCTGGCTTCGGAGATTCGCCGTTTTCTTATAAAAAAAGTCAGTAAAAAAGGGGGGCATCTGGCCTCCAATCTGGGGGTCGTGGAATTGACCATGGCCCTTCATTTAGTGTTGGATCTTCCCAAGGATAAGCTGATTTTCGATGTGGGGCATCAATGCTATACCCACAAGCTTTTAAGCGGCCGTCGGGAAGGTTTTGATACTTTAAGAAGCTATGGGGGCATGAGCGGTTTTCCCAACCGGGAGGAGAGTGAATGCGATATTTTCACCACCGGTCACAGCTCCACCTCTCTGTCCATGGGGCTGGGTCTGGCCCGGGCCCGGGATCTAAAGGGGGAGCGACACACCATTGTATCCGTTATCGGCGACGGTTCCATGACCGGCGGCATGGCCTTTGAGGCCCTCAATAACGCGGCCGAGCTGAAGGGCAATTTTATCATCGTTTTGAATGATAACGGAAAATCCATCGGCGATAATGTGGGGGGTATTCCCGTGGCCTTTGAGCAGCTTCGTACCGCTCCCCGTTATAATCGTTTAAAACAGGATGTGAAAAATACCCTGGACCGGATTCCCAACTTAGGCGGAGGCATGGTTCGGGGCCTGGGACGGGCCAAGGATGCCGTGAAGCAGATTCTCCTGCCCAATATGTATTTTGAAACCATGGGCCTTACTTACCTGGGGCCTGTGGACGGCCACAATGTGGAAGCCATGATCCGGACTTTTCGGGCCGCCAAACGCTTAAACCGGGCTGTGATCGTCCATGTGGTCACCCGGAAGGGCCGGGGCTATGGGCCTGCGGAAAAGGATCCGGAACGCTTTCACGGCATCGGGCCCTTTGATCCCAAAAGCGGACTTTCTTTAAGTGCCTCTTCCAAATCCTATACGGATTATATTTCTGAGGGCCTGTTGGCTTTGGGAGAAAAGGATCCTACAGTAACAGCCATCACCGCCGCCATGGCCTCCGGCACCGGACTGTTGGAGTTTTCCCATCAGTTTCCGGAGCGTTATTTTGATGTGGGTATCGCAGAGGAGCATGCAGTCAGCTTTGCGGCGGGCCTGGCCAAGGGGGGCTTTAAGCCCTATGTCTGTATTTATTCCACCTTCCTCCAGCGGGCCTATGATCAGATTATTCATGATATTGCGCTCCAGCAGGCCAATGTGACCCTGCTGGTGGACCGGGCCGGTCTGGTGGGTCAGGACGGTGTTACCCATCAGGGTATGATGGACAGTGGATTTTTGCAAACCGTTCCCGGTCTGTGCCTCATGGCTCCCCGGGACGGAAAAGAGCTTTTGAATATGCTGGAATACAGCCTTTCCTATGAGGGCCCCCTGGCCATTCGCTATCCCCGAGGCAAGGCCCCGGAAAGCCTTACGGATTCCCATGAGCCCCTGGAATACGGAAAAGGAGAGATCCTTTTTAAGGGCCGGGACATTTTGCTCTTTGCTGCGGGAAGTATGGTGGAAACGGGCCTGGAATTACAAAAGCGATTTATGGATGACGGCCTATCTGTCACCCTAGTGAATGTGCGTTTTATCAAACCCTTTGATGAGGATTTGCTGCGCCGTCTGGCCCCTGACCACGCCCTGCTGGTGGTGCTGGAAGAAAATAACCAAAGCGGCGGCCTGGGTCAGCATGTGGCTGATTTCATAAGCCGGGAAAGCCTGCCCTGCCGACTCCTGAATACCGCGCCTCCCGATGAATTTTACCCCCACGGAGAAACTGCCATCCTGAAAAAAGAGCTGGGCCTAGATACGGAAGGTCTCTATAGCCGGATCCTTAAAGCCTGGAAGCAGGGGGATTCATGAAAAAACGACTGGATATCCTGGTTTTTGAAAAAGGCCTGGCCCCTTCCCGGGAGCAGGCCCGGGCTTATATTATGGCCGGACAGATTTTTGTGAACGGCCAGCGCCATGACAAGGCCGGGGAAGCCGTGGAGGAGGATGCCCTAATTGAGTTTCAAGGGAAAAAGAATCCCTATGTGAGCCGGGGCGGACTGAAGCTGGAAAAGGCCCTGGATGTTTTTCAAATCGAATTAAACGAACTGGTCTGTATGGATGTGGGGGCCTCCACCGGAGGCTTTACGGACTGTATGTTGAAACGGGGAGCCGCCAAGGTATATGCGGTGGATGTGGGTTATGGTCAGCTGGCCTATACCCTGCGCACCGATCCCCGAGTGGTCTGTATGGAAAAGACTAATATCCGTTATCTAGAGCCAGATAAGTTGGCGGAGCTGCCGGATTTTGCCACGGCGGATGTTTCCTTTATCTCCCTGAAGCTGGTTTTGCCTGTGATGTGGGCTTTGACTTCTCCCCGGGGACGATGCATTTGCCTGGTGAAGCCCCAGTTTGAAGCCGGCCGGGAATCTGTGGGCAAAAAAGGGGTGGTCCGGGATCCGGCGGTACACCGTCAGGTGCTGGAAACCGTCACGGCCTTTGCCATGGAGACGGGTTTTTCTGTGGAGGGACTGGATTTTTCCCCCATCAGAGGCCCGGAGGGCAATATCGAATACCTGTTGTATTTAGCCAAAGAAGAGATGAATCCTATTAAGGAAACGGCTTTGAAAGATACCATTCAGGCCCTGGTGGAAAGCTCTCACCGGGCCCTGGATAAAGAGGGAGATTCTTAAAGGGCATGAAATCTTTTTATATAATCAGCAACCGACAAAAGGATGAAGGGGATGTGCTTTTAAACCAGGTGCGCAGCTATCTGGAGGAACGGGGCGCATCCTGTCAGATTCATTATGGGAACGGCGAACCGGATCCCTCGGTCCAGTGTGTCATCACCCTGGGAGGAGACGGTACCCTCCTTCGGGTGGTACGGCGCTTGGCAGACCGTCAGCTGGCCTTTATCGGAATCAACACCGGAACCCTGGGTTATTTAACGGAGGGGGAACAGAATAATGTACCCGCCATTTTGGATGCCCTTTTATCGGACCAGGTGATTCGAGAGGAGCGGATCATGATCTACGGCCGGGTTCTTAGGGACGGAAAGGCCATTGCCCGCCACCGGGCCTTAAATGATGTGGTGGTGGGCCGGGGCAATACCATGAAAATGGCCAATCTCCGGGTCAATGTGAATCAGCAGATGCTGAAGGACTACCGCTGCGATGCCCTGATCGCCTCCACCCCCACAGGCTCCACGGCCTATAGCTTTTCCGCCGGGGGACCCATTGTGGAACCCACGGCCCGGCTCTTTTTATTGACGCCGGTGGCCGCTCATTCCTTAAATAACCGAAGTATCGTTTTCCCCGCCACGGACCAGCTGAGTGTGGAACTCTTGCCCGGCAGCCGAGGCAATGAGTCGGGACATTATCAGGTGGTTTTCGACGGAGAAAAGCCTGTGGAGCTTCAGGTGGGAGACAGGGTTGAAATCACCCAGGCCACCACCATTATCACCATTTTAAAACTTAGCGAGCGGAGCTTTGTGGAAACACTGAGCAAAAAGCTGTCGGATTGATTCAGGAGACCCTATGCTGGAATCCCTGCATATTAAGAATTTTGCCCTAATCGAAGAGGCGGAAGTGGAATTCGGCCCTGGTCTTAATGTGCTTAGCGGCGAAACCGGCGCCGGGAAATCCATTCTCAT
>CACZSB010000111.1 GCA_902783765.1 uncultured Lachnospiraceae bacterium | reverse complement strand
GCCGGCAGTATGAATTATTCAGGCAGGTTAAATCGGGGCTGGCCGCCCGGGGTGTTAAGCCGGAAATCTGTCATGTGGCCAACTCGGCGGCGGCCATGGTAATGCCGGAAGCGGCGGAGGATATGGTGCGGCTGGGTCTGGCGGCCTACGGACATTTCCCCTCCGGGGAGATGGACAGGCCCTTGAAGCTGAAGCCGGTGGCGGAATTAAAAAGCCATGTGGTTATGGTCAAGGACCTTTTGCCCGGGGAGGCGGTGAGCTACGGCGGCCTTTTTGTGGCGGATCGGCCCATGCGTCTGGCTACAGTGCCGGTGGGTTATGCAGATGGCTATTCCCGGCGTTTAAGCGGCCGGGGCCGGGTGCTGATCCGGGGCTCATTTGCCCCCATCTGCGGCAATATCTGCATGGATCAGATGATGGTGGATGTGAGCCACATTCCCGGTGTCAAACTGGGGGATACGGTGACACTTTTGGGCCGGGACGGGGAAGGGGAGATTAGCCTGGAGGAGCTTTCCGAAAAAAGCGGACTGCTGCATTATGAAATCCAGTGCGGCTTTTCCCGCTGGCGGAACGAGCGCCACCTGATTCAGGAAGCTTAAGAGGGCCATGGCCCGCTCCTACGGAAATACAGTATAAAATCTCATGGATTTATAAAGGAGACAGCGAATGTCCGGACATTCCAAATTTTCAAACATCAAGCACAAAAAGGAAAAAAACGATGCCGCCAAGGGCAAAATCTTCACCCGCTTCGGCCGGGAAATTGCCGTGGCGGTTAAGGAGGGCGGCCCGGATCCTGCGGCCAACAGCAAGCTGAAGGATATCATCTCCAAGGCCAAAGCCAATAATATGCCCAACGATACCATTGAGCGGAGTATTAAAAAGGCGGCGGGAGAAATCGGGGGCGCGGATTATGTCCGGGCCATTTACGAGGGCTACGGCCCCAAGGGTACGGCCATTATCGTGGAAACCCTGACGGACAATAAAAACCGCACTGCCTCCAATGTGCGCAATGCCTTTACCAAGGGTCAGGGCAGTGTGGGAACCCAGGGCTGTGTGTCCTATATGTTCGACCAGAAGGGCCTTATCATTTTAGATAAGGAAGAGGTGGACATGGATCCCGACGAGCTTATGATGCTGGCGGTGGAGGCCGGCGCCGAGGACTTTAACGACGAAGAGGACAGCTACGAAATCATCACCGCGCCGGAGGATTTTTCCCAGGTGCTGGAGGCCATTCAGCAGGCGGGACTGCCCCTGGTTTCGGCGGATATCACCATGATTCCCCAGACCTGGGTGAGCCTCAGCGACGAGCAGGATCTGAAATGCATCAACAAGATTCTGGATCTTCTGGACGAGGACGACGACGTACAAAACGTATATCATAACTGGGACGAGTAAACAGCCGGCTCCCGCTTATTAAAAAAGGAGGATTCCATGGTCTGTAAATACTGCGGATGCGAAAATCTGGAAGGCGCCCTGACCTGCGTGTACTGCGGGGAAATGCTGCCCCGGACAGGTCAGAGCGTTGAAAATATCATGTCGGCCTTTGCCGGTGTTACGGTGGAAACGGAATCGGAAGAGCTCGCCTACGAAGAGGGAGCAGCCGGTATGACGGTGCTGTCCGCCGCCCGGCGGCTCAGACAGCCGGAGCCCGGCAGGGACAGCGATCCCCAGGAGGAAATCGCAGAGACGGTGGAAAAGATTCTGGAGGAAGCCCAGGAAGAGCCTGAGCCTCCCATGGTGAGTTTGTCGGATCAGGCGGCGGCCATTGTGGACCGAGCTGTGAAAAAAATCGTGGGGGACGAGGAAGAAAACCCGGAAGCGGCGGCTCCGGAAGCAGCGGAAGAGAGCGCCGGCGAAGAAGCGCAGCCGGGGGAAAGCCCTGAGGAGGCGCAGCCTGAAGCAGCGGAAGAGGAGCCCAAAACCCGGCGGGAACAGCCGGAGGAAAGCCCCTTTGATTTCAGTATGCAGGAGGCCGAGGAGGAGGCGGAACCCGAGCCGGAAGCCGCCGAGGAAGCCCATAATTTCGTATTGGCGGCGGCGGAAGCCGTTCCCGCGGCCCAGGCGGTTTCCGTGAAGGATCTGGCCAGCCGGGAGGAGCCCGCACCGGAGAGAAAAACCGCCGGGGCAGAGGAAGAAAAGGCAGAGGATAAGCCGGGAGAGAAGTCCGGAGAGGACATGCCCAGTATCGCCATGACCAAAACGGATGAGCTGATCCGGGAGGCCCGGGAGGAAGCCCGGGAAGCCCAGGAGCAGGAGCAGGCCCTGATACGGAAAAAGCTGGAAAGCGCCGCAGGAGGCAGCACCCGCTCTCATAAACAGAACCGGGGCGCCTTCTGGTGGGTGGTGCTTTTATTCCTTTTGGGTCTGGGATTGATGTATTTCTTCTGGCTCCAGCCCATGCTTCGCTATAATGACGCGGTGCGCCTTATGGAATCCGGCAATTATCGTCAGGCCCTGAGCCTTTTCGAACAGGGGGGCAATTATAAAGATTCCAGGAAGCTGGCCGATGAATGCATTGCCAAACTGGGCGAGGATGTAACGGATCCCAGCCAGCCCCATACGGAACCCACCCTACCCACGGAGCCGGTCACCACTGCGCCACCGGAGACCAGTCCTTCCGAGACCGTGCCTCCGGAGACGGATCCTTCCGAAAGTGCCACCGCGGACAGCAGCGAGACAGAAACCCAGCCGGTGGAGACCACCACGGAAGAGGTTACCACGGAGGCCCCCACGGAGCCGGATACTCAGCCGGTGGAAACCACCACGGCGGTCATTCCCAGGACCATCAACCGGGGAGATATTGTTTCCTTTGGTTTCTATGATCAGGACGGGAACGCGGAAAATGGTTCTGAAGCCATTGAATGGATCGTGCTGGAAGTGGAAGAGGACCGGGTTTTACTGATTAGCCGCTATATTCTGGATGCGGCCCGCTTTGCCAATCCCGCCCGCTCCACCAATTATGCGGGCAGCGATATCCGCAACTGGCTGAATAATGATTTCAAGGAAAGTGCCTTTAGTTCCGCCCAGCAGGAGGTGCTGCTGAGCTTCACAGTGGACCCGGGTAAAAACGAGTCCCATCCCGCTGTGGGCCAGGGCCAGGCGGTGGAAGATAAGGTGGGCATTTTGTCCATCGAGCAGATTTATCATTACTTCCCGGGCTTTTCCGACCGGCAGTGCCGGGCCACGGAACGGGCGGCGGATAATGGTGTCTTCCGGGCGGGGAACGGTTTTTCTCCCTGGTGGACCTGTACCATGGGGGCTAATTCCATCCAGGCTACCCTGGCCAGAAGCGACGGAGATATCAACTTTGACGGGCGGGATCTGAGCCTGGGGACCTTCGGGGCCCGGCCGGTAATCTGTCTGTCCCGGGATGCCCTGGACTGATTCGGGTTATAAAAAAATAGGGGGCGGCTGCGGCCGCCCCTTTTCTTATCGATTGTACAATTCCCGGTAAATCCCTTGGTATAATTCGGCGGATCGCTGCCAGGAAAAGTCCTGCTTCATGGCATTGACCTGCATCCGGGTCCACAATTTGGGCTGCTGGGAGAAAGTATGCCAGGCCATATCCAGCACCCAGTGCAGACCGCCGGCATCGTAGCTTTCAAAGGCAAAGCCCGTGGCTTTCTCTCCAAATTTATCCAGGCTCATTACTGTATCCTTCAGCCCCCCGGTGGCCCGGACAATGGGCAAACTGCCGTAGCGCAGGGCAATAAGCTGACTCAGACCGCAGGGCTCAAAGCGGGAGGGCATCAGAAAGGCGTCGCTGCCGGCATAAATCTGCCGGGCCAGATCCTCGTTGTAGCCCAAATAGGTGGAAACCCGCCCGGGGCGTCCGGCGGCGGTATCTGCCAGACAGTACTGATAAAAGGGTTCCCCGGAGCCCAACACCGCCAGCTGGAAGGGAGGCTGGGACAGACGGTCCAAAAGAGGCAGCACCAAATCCAGGCCCTTTTGCTCCGTAAGCCGGGACACCATACCAATGAGCAGGGCGTCGGGGTCCGGATCCAGTCCCAATCGCTTTTGCAGGGCCGCCTTGGCAGCTTTTTTGCCCTTGGTGACATTTCCGGCACCGTAATGGACGCTTAAAGCAGGGTCCGTTTCCGGATCATAGGAACTTGTGTCAATACCGTTTACAATACCGGTAAAATCCGCAGAGCGCCATTGCAGCAGCCCATCCATACTTTCCCCGTAATAGGGGGTTTTGATTTCCTCTGCGTAGCTGTTGCTGACGGTGGTGATTTTATCGGCGTACTGAATGGCCCCCTTCATCATATTGCCTCCGGATCCGCTGCAGAGGGAACCTTCATAAAATAGCGTCCAGGGCAGGCCGCTGATCCGGCACAGATATTCCCGTCCGCAAAGCCCCTGAAACTTCAGATTGTGAATGGTAAAAACGGTGCGGATGCTTTGATAGAAGGGATCCCCCCCGTAGGTATTTTTCAGATAAGCCGGGATCAGGCCCGTGTGCCAGTCGTGGCAATGGATGATATCCGGCTTAAAATCCAGTCCCGGCAGACTGGCCAGCAGGCTAAAACAGAAAAAGCTGAACTTTTCGATATCATAGGTATAATCCGTATAGGGACCGAAGCCGCCGAAGTATTCCTCGTTATCCAGAAAATAGAAGGTGACGCCTTCCCGTACCAGACTCCGGATACCCACATAGCGGTCACGGCCGTTGAAATAGGTATAGAAATAGCGTTCATCCTTCATTTGTGCCCGGTAATCCGGAGGCAGGCAGGTATAGCAGGGCAGCATCACCCGCACATCGAATTCCTGGGGATTCAAGGCAAAGGGCAGGGCGCCCACCACATCCGCCAGACCGCCGGTTTTCACAAAGGGCACGGCCTCGGAAGCGGCAAATAAGACTTTGACTCTGTTCATAAAATGCCTCCTTACAGGGCTTCCAGTACCCGGCGGATGTCCTCCGGGCTGGTATCCCAACTGCATACAAAACGGACATTGGTAAAACCGGCTTTTTCCCGGGACCAGAAACCGCCCAGCCCCTGCGCCTTCAGCCGGGCCCAGACCGCATCCGTTACCGTTATAAAAATCTGATTGGTGGGAGAGTTCAAATAAAAATCATAGCCCTTCTTTTTAAGGCCTTCCTTCAGCAACGCGGCCATTTCCATGCCTTTCCGGCCAATTTCCCCGTAAAGATCCCGATAGAAGAGACGGCCGAACTGTACACCGGACAGCCGGCCCTTAGCCAGCATGGCCCCCT
>CACZSB010000110.1 GCA_902783765.1 uncultured Lachnospiraceae bacterium | reverse complement strand
GTGGATGAGCTGGGGGGCGAAAAAATCGACCTGATCCATTGGAGCGACAACTCCGCAGAGCTGATCGAAAATGCTTTGAGCCCTGCCAAGGTCATTGTGGTGCTGGCCGATGACGAGGAGCGGGAGGCCCTGGTTATCGTGCCGGACTTCCAGCTTTCCCTGGCTATTGGCCGGGCAGGCCAGAATGCCAGACTGGCGGCCAAGCTCACCGGCTACAAGATTGATATCAAGTCCGAGACAGAGGCCCGGGAATCCGGTATCTTCGATGAAATCGGTTATATTGATGATTACACCAACGATGAGTCATATTATGACGAGGAAATGGAAGAAGGCTACGAGGAAGATTACGTAGAGGAGCCCGAGGAGGCAGAGGCCTGACCCATGGAAAAAGCTTTTCCCCAGCGAAGCTGTATAGGCTGTCGAAGTGTAAAGGATAAGAATCAGCTGCTGCGGATTGTGCGAAGCACGGAAGGTGATTTTCGGGTGGATTTAACGGGCAGGGCCAAGGGACGGGGGGCCTACCTTTGTCCCCAGGAAGCCTGTTTGAATCAGGCGGTGAAAAAAGGGGCTTTTTCAAAAAGCTTTCGCCAGACCATGGATCCTGTGATTCGGGACGCTCTGATAGAGGAAATACGAAGGATTGAAAAACAAGATTCTAAACATGCTGGGCCTGACTAAAAAGGCCGGTCGACTGAAAACGGGGGGATCCGTACTGGAGCAGTCTGTAAAGGCGGGGCATATTTGCCTGCTTCTGGCTGCCCGGGACGCCTCGGAAGGCAGTCGGAAGAAATTGCGGAATATGGCGGCTTTTCGGGACATTCCCTACTATGAATGGGGAAGCAAGGAGGAGCTGGGAAGGGCCCTGGGCCGGGGCGAATGTGCCGGCGCAGGCATCATCGATGAGGGTTTCGGTACAAAAATACGGGCTCTAATCGAGGCAGATTTAAAGGATATGGACCACAAGGAGGGGGCGTAAATATGGAACAGGATAAAAACAAAAGTACGAATCCCGCAGGGGAGGGAGAAGTAAAAAAGAAAAAATACAGCGTGGTGTTCCGGGCCGGAAACAGTCAGCAGAACAGTCTGAAGACCAGGCCCCAGTCCGCTGCGCCCAAAAAGCCTGCGGCCCCGGCCAAGCCGGCGGCCAAGTCTCCGGCTAAAGGAGAGGCTGCGCCGGCAGAGGCGGCTCCTAAGAAGATTAAAAAGATAGAAGATGTTGCGGCGGAAGTGCCTCAGAAGGCTCCCGTTGTTAAAACTGTGGAAGAAACCCCTGCTCCCGCAGAAAAAAAGATTGCGAAAAAGCCGGCTGATGTTGCAACTGAAACCATAAATACACCTGCCCTTGCCAAGGAAAGCCCTGCCACAGAGGCCCCTGCCGCTCCTCCTGAGCCCCAGAAGCCGGCCCCCCGTTTTGTGGATTTAAGTCAGGTACGTGCCGCGGAGCAGGAAGCCCGGCTGCGTAGCGCCCGGGTGGCGGCCCGCAATACTCAGGATAAGCGAAGCACCGGCCCCCGTCCCGCAGGCAGCACCGGTCCTCGTCCTGCGGGACAAAGACCCCAGGGACCCGGCAATCGGAGCGGCAGCGGCCGCCCCGGCGCCATGGTGGGAAAAGATGAGGATACCCGGAGCGGCTATCGTTCCAATGCCGGCAGAAGCGGCGGCGCCTCCCGTCCCGCAGGCGGCGGTGATTTTGGCATGGGCCTTTCCAAGGGTGGAAAGAATAAGCAGAGCCAGCGTCAAGCCGGAGCCGCCCGGGATAATAATCGTTATAATCGGGGAGATTCCGATGAATTGCGCCGTCCCGGCGGCAAGAACGCCCGGGGCAAGGCGGGGTTAAAGGATGTGGAAAAAGTCACCAAGGCCCCTAAGGTGGAAAAGACGGAACCTCAAATCAAGACCATTGTGATTCCGGAAAAGATTACCATACAGGAACTGGCCCAGGCCATGAAAATGCAGCCGGCCGCCATTATCAAAAAGCTGTTCCTTTCCGGAAAAATCTTTACTGTGAATCAGGAAGTGGACTACGAAACAGCGGTGGATATCGCCCTGGAATTCGATGTGATTGCCGAGCAGGAAGAGCGGGTGGATCCCATTGAAGAGCTTCTGAAGGACAGCATTGAAGACCGGGAAGAGGATATGGTGCCCCGTCCCCCTGTGGTTTGTGTCATGGGTCACGTGGACCACGGCAAAACCTCCCTTTTGGATGCTATCCGCAAAACCAATGTGACCCTGGGAGAAGCCGGCGGCATCACCCAGCATATCGGCGCTTATATGGTGGAAATCAACGGTCAGAAGATCACCTTCCTGGATACGCCGGGTCACGAGGCCTTTACGGCCATGCGTATGCGGGGGGCCCAGGCCACGGATATCGCCATATTGGTGGTGGCGGCGGATGACGGCGTCATGCCCCAAACCGTGGAAGCCATTAACCATGCCAAGGCGGCAGGGGTGGAAATCGTTGTGGCCATCAACAAAATAGACAAGCCCGGCGCCAATATCGATAAAGTGAAGCAGGAGCTGATGGAATACGACCTGATCGGTGAGGAATGGGGCGGTACCAATATCTTTGTACCGGTTTCCGCCAAACGGGGAGACGGCATTGAAGAATTATTAGAGATGATGCTTCTGGTGGCCGAAATGCATGACCTGAAGGCCAATCCGAACCGTCGGGCCAGAGGTCTGGTGATTGAAGCCCAGCTGGATAATGCCCGGGGCCCCGTGGCCACGGTGCTTGTGCAAAAAGGTACCCTGAAGGTGGGCGACAATGTAGCTGCCGGAGCCAGCTTTGGTAAAATCCGGGCCATGCTCAATGATAAGGGAGAACGGGTGACGGAAGCCGGGCCCGGCGTTCCTGTGGAGATCCTGGGCCTTAGCACCGTGCCTGCGGCAGGGGAAGTCTTTGTGGCCACCGTCCATGAACGGGATGCCCGCAGCTACGCGGAAACCTTTATTTCCGAAGAACGCCGCAAGATGGTGGAAGGCACCCGGATGCATATGACCCTGGATGATCTCTTCAGCCAGATCCAGAGCGGCAATATGAAGGAATTGAAGCTCATTGTCAAGGCGGATGTTCAGGGCAGCGTGGAAGCCGTCAAGCAAAGCCTGGTGAAGCTTTCCAACGAGGAAGTGGCCGTACGGGTGATCCACGGTGGCGCCGGGAATATCACGGAATCCGATGTGACCCTGGCGGCGGCCTCCAATGCCATCATCATCGGCTTTAATGTAAAAATTGACAGCAAAGTCAAGGCCATTGCCGATCAGGAAAAGGTGGATGTACGGCTTTACGATGTTATCTACAAGGCCATCGAGGACGTGGAAAATGCCATGCTGGGGATTCTGGAGCCTGTATACGAGGAGCAGATTATCGGCCATGCGGTTATCCGGCAGGTGTTCAAGGCCTCCGGTATCGGCAATATCGCCGGCAGCTATGTGCTGGATGGCAAACTGGTGCGTAACTGCAAGTGCCGGGTCAAACGGGGCGAGGAGCTGCTCTTTGAAGGGCCTTTGGCTTCTCTGAAGCGCTTTAAGGACGATGTCAAGGAAGTGGCCTCCGGATACGAATGCGGCCTTGTATTTGAGAAATTCGGAGAATTCACCGAAGAGGATACGGTGGAAGCCTATATTCTGGTGCAGGTGGAAAGGAAGCTGGAGAAAAAGCAATGAGACGGGGCAGTATTAAAAATGAACGGATCAACGCCCAGGTTCAGCGCTCTTTAAGCCGCATTTTGCGGGAAGAGGTGCAGGATCCCCGGATTCCTATTATGATCAGTGTCACCCGTGCCTTGGTGGCTCCGGATCTGAAAACCTGCAAGGCTTATATCAGTATTATGGGAGACGATAAGATGCGGCAGGATTGCCAGGCAGCGCTGAAGAGTGCCGCCGGTTTTATCCGCCGGACCCTGGCCCATGAACTGAATCTACGGATCACGCCGGAACTAAGTTTTATTATGGACGATTCCATTCAATACGGGGTGGAAATGTCCCATAAAATCGATCTTCTGATGAAGGAAGAAGGACTCAGGGAAGAGGAATGATTTCCCTGTCTCTTGAATATTACACACCAAGGGGGTAGAGCATGGACGGTATTTTGATCGTCAATAAGGAAAAGGGCTTTACCTCCTTTGACGTGGTGGCAAAGCTGCGGGGCATCCTGGGTGAAAAACGAATCGGTCACCTGGGGACGCTGGACCCGGAGGCAGAGGGCGTTTTGCCTATTTGCCTGGGCCGGGCCACCCGGCTGGCCGAGCTACTGTCAGGAGGGGACAAAGTATATCGGACCACCCTGCTTTTGGGGGTGGAGACCGATACCCAGGACACCACAGGCCGCCTGATTAAAAGGGGAGAAGTGATACCGCCGGAGGAGGAAATCCGGCGGGTCATAGAAGGCTTTGTGGGAAAGCAGATGCAGATACCCCCCATGGTTTCCGCCAAAAAGGTAGATGGGAAAAAGCTGGTGGATTTGGCACGCCAGGGCAAAACGGCGGAACGAAAGCCGGTGCCGATTACCATCCACAGCATTGAAATATTGGATATGAATCTGCCTCGGGTACAGCTTCGGATTCGCTGTTCCAAGGGCAGCTACATTCGGACCCTCTGTTATGATATGGGGGCGAAGCTTGGCTGCGGCGGCACCATGGAGACCCTGATCCGGGAGGAGGCCTGCGGCTATAGGCTGGCGGACGCCTTATATCTGGATCAGATTAGCTCCCTGTCCCTGACCGGGGGGCTGAAAGAAAAAATCCTTTCCCTGGAACAGGTTTTAGAGGCCTTTCCGGCTTATCACTGTCTCCCCGGCCAGGATAAACTGGCTGAAAACGGAAATACCCTGTCGCCTGTAAAAAAAGGGGGTTTTTCGGCCACAGTTTCCCATGGCGATCTGGTGCGGGTTAAGCATTTTCAGGGGCGGCTGCTGGGCCTTTATCGATATGATGAAAAGGGCAGCCGGCTTTTGGCCGATTATATGCTGGGGCCCCAGAAAGAAGAGCAGAAGAGAGCGCCCCGGCCCACGGTGGTTTCTGTGGGAAAGTTTGATGGGGTCCATTTAGGGCATCAGGCCATTTTACAGGAAGTGGTACGGCAGGCGGAGGCAGAAAAACTGGACTCCCTGGTGCTTTCCTTTACCAATGCCCCGGAGCTTATATTATTGGGAACAGCCGCCGGTCAGATTCTGCCGGCCCGGGAGAAAAGCAAAATCATAAAGGAAATGGGTATCCGCAAACTGGTGGAAGCCCGTTTTACCGATGCCCTGCGGGATATGAGCGCCGAAGCCTTTTTGGAGGATATTCTTCTGGGCCGTTTTGGCATGAAAAAAATAGTGGCAGGTCCCGATGTGAGCTTTGGGAGGGATCGCCGAGGCAATATTGATTTCCTCCATGCCCGGGCCGCTTCCCTGGGCTTTGATGTAACGGTGGTGGAGAAACTTCGCCACCAGGGAGAAATTATCAGCAGCACTTATATAAAAAAGCTTCTGACCCAGGGCCGGATGGAAGAAGCGGCGGCCTGTTTGGGCCGTCCCTTCGGCCTGGAAGCCTTTGTGACCTACGGAGCCAGACTGGGCCGCCAGTTGGGCTTCCCCACCATGAATATGGAGGTGCCGGCGGATCAGCTGCTTCCGCCCCGGGGTGTGTATGCCAGCCGCAGTCTGATAGATGGCTTGGAAATATGGGGCATGAGCAATCTGGGGGTCCGTCCTTCCGTCACTCAATCGGGTAAATTGTATCTGGAAACGCATCTATTTGATTATTCCGGCAATCTTTACGGAAAAAGAATCCGGACGGAATTGCTTTCATTTATCCGTCCGGAAGCCTGTTTTTCAGATAAAACCCAGCTGGAAATCCAGTTAAAGCAGGATCAGCGCCGGGTCAGGGAATTGTTGGGAATTTAGTTTGCAATTCGGTGATGACAAACGGGGCTGGTGCAGTCGATGGGCAGGAAGGTATATCCGTTGTCCAGCGCCCAGATAATAATGTCCTCCACCGCAGCCATGGAGTTTTTGTTCAAATCGTGCATCAGCACATAGGAGACGCTGCGGTCCCGTATGCCGTTTATCACAAAACTGTAGGCCTGCTCTGTTTCTATGGAATAATTCCCATCGCCGCTGGACACATTCCAATCGAAATAATAATAGCCTTTTTCCTCCACCAGTTTGGCCAGCCGGGTCATGATGCCCGGATTGTAGCTGGAAATGGTGTTGGAGCTGCCAAAGGCAAAGCGAAGCAAATTGGGATCCGAGCCGGTCTGCTCCTTAATGATGGCTGCCATGGTATTTAAATCATTGAAAAAGGCTTCTTCGCTGGAATAGATCTCCTTGGAATGGGTGGCGGTATGAATGCCCACGCTGTGGCCTGCCGCTGCTTCCAGTGACAAAATATAATTATATTCCGGTCGCTGATTGGTCACGAAGAATGTAGCCTTTACCCCATATTTGTCCAGCAGGGCCAACAGCTCCTCCGTATAGGGGCCGGGGCCGTCGTCGAAGGTGAGGTAAATGACCTTGCTGCCGTCTTCTCCGGGATTGATCGGGATATCCGAAGCCTTTTCCCGGACAATCACCCGGCGGCTGGCGCTGCTTTCATTGCCATGGGCATCGGTGGAGACATAGCTTAAAAAGTATTCTCCCAGCCGCTCCGTATCCACTTTTCCGTTAATCACAACCTGGGTGCTGATATCCCCGTCCAGATTATCCTTGGCAATATAGCCCGGATCCTCATAGGGCCTGCCCTTTATAACATAAATCACATCTCGGCCCAGCAGGGTCAGTTCCGGGGGCACATCATCAAAATATTCGATGTTTCGGATGGCGGTGGCGGTGTTGCCGTGGGAATCGGTGACGCTGTAGCGGACGGTACCATTTCCCAGATCCTCCCGCAGGACCCGGCCGGTTAAGTCTCCATCCAGCTTGTCATAGGCCGCATAGCCCTCTTCCTGGTATTCTTCTCCGGGCAAGGTCAGCTGTCCCTCCTTGGTTTGAAGGATGATGCGGGGCGGGGTGGTGTCCCGTATGATGACTTTACGGGTGACTGAGGCGCTGCGGCCCCGGAAACGAGCAGAATAATTGATGGCGTATTCCCCAGGCAGCACATCGGTTTCGCCCTGAATGCTTATGGGAATATCCAAAGCCCGACGGGTGAAAATGCTTCCCATAAAAAAGGCTTCGGCGCCTGGCTCCGAATATACTTCTCCATATTCCAGCACCATGGTTTCCTCGCCCTTTAAGGAAAGCACCAGCTCTCCGGGCTCCAGGTTTACCGCCAGGGTAAAGACGGCCAAAAGTACCACTAAAATAATCAAGGGCAGGGGGATCCTGCGTTTGGATCTGAATTGATTGAATTTGCTCATATCTATAATCCTGTAAGGTCTAAGCTTATTATCTTCGCCTAATAGTAAACGGAGCGGGCGGCTTTGTCAAGCTTGCTATTTGCATTGCCAGGTCTTATACTTATACTATGAGATTTTTTCAGAAGAAAGGGGAAGTATCATGAGAAAAAAGCATGTGATAGCAGCGCTTACCATTCTTTGTGTTATCCTGCTGACCGCTTGCCAGAGCGGAAGCCAGCCCACAAAGCCTGCAGCTGTGGAGGGGGGCCTGGCCTTTTCCACCGGCGGGGAGCAGGGGACTTATTTTCGATTTGGTCAGGTCCTGGCAGGGAAAATATCCGAAAAGACCTCCACAAAGCTGAATATTGTAAGCTCCGGGGGATCTCAGGAAAATATCAATGCGATCCAGAACGGGAATGCCCTTATCGGATTTGCCCAGACGGATGTGCTTTCCTATGCATGGGAGGGAACCCGCCTGTTTGATGAGAAAACTGATAAGATCACTGTTATTGCAGAGCTATATAAAGAACAGGTACAGATTATTACCATGGATCCTTCCCTTCGTTCCGTGTCCGACCTGAAAGGGAAAAATGTATCGATTGGTTCCTCCGGCTCCGGCGTCTATTTTAACGCCATGGATATTCTAAGCGTATATGGTCTGACGGAACGGGATATAAGCCCCACCTACCAGAGTTTCGGAGATTCCGTCAGTGCTCTGCAAAGCGGCAAGATTGATGCGGCCTTTGTGGTGGCAGGGACACCCACATCCGCCGTGTCCGGATTGGCAGCCACCACGGATATTTATATAATCAGCCTGGATGATGAGCACATCAATAAGTTGATGGAGCTTTCTCCTCATTACAGCAAGGCTGTCATCAGCAAGAAAACATATAATACTTCCTCCGATATCATTACCGTGGCCGTGGGGGCTGTGCTGGTGGCCAGCAAGGATGCAGCGGAACAGGATGTGTATAATATTATTTCAGGCATCTATGAGAATGTAGAAGCCATCACAAAGGTACATTCCAAGGGAGCAGAGCTGAATCTGCAGTCTGCAGCCGGGGTCAAATCGGCCCCCTATCATCCGGGAGCTGCAAAATACTTTGAGGAAAAAGGTATCACCGTTCCGACAGAGTAAGTTGTTTGGGTGAATGTAGTCTTTTTCGTAGGGGAAATTAAAGGAGGATAGAATGAAGGTTCTTGAATTGGATATGTATCAGGCGCTGGCGGTGGCCGTGGTTATGCTGGTTTTCGGCAGAGTTCTTGTTAAAAAAATTGATTTTCTGAGCAAATATTGTATCCCTGCCCCTGTGGTGGGCGGTCTGATTTTTGCTATTTTTCATGTGATTCTCAGATCTTTGGGCATTCTGGAGTTCAATCTGGATACCACCCTTCAAAGTGTATTCATGACGGCGTTTTTCTGTTCCGTGGGATATATGGCTTCTTTTAAAGAATTAAAGAAGGGCGGCGTAGGCGTTATCAAATTCCTGGCTTTGGCAGTAGCCATGTGTTGCCTGCAGAACATAATCGGTGGGTTTGGCGCCAAATTGTTCGGTTTGGATGGTCGTCTCGGCCTGGCCATGGGTTCGATCCCCCTGGTGGGGGGCCATGGTACCTCCGGTTCCTTCGGACCATTTTTGGAGAATCAGGGTATTGCCAATGCCACCACGGTGGCAGTCGCCGCCGCCACCTACGGCCTGATTGCCGGCTGTATGATCGGAGGTCCCATTGCCACCTCCAAAATACGGAAATTCAAGCTGCAGTCTTCAGCTATCACAAGCCCTGAGGAAGCGGCCAGAGCAGAAGCATCCGGTACCACCGATGCGGATCCTGGTATTTATCATGAACCGGATCTGATGAACGCCACGATCTATATCGTGATCGGCGTGGGTCTCGGAACCGTTGTCTCCCTTTTGCTGGGGAAACTGTTTACATTGCCCGGCTATATCGGCGCCATGTTGGTAGGTGCCATCATTCGCAATATTCAGGAAATTCGCAAGGTCAAGATCCCCATGAAGGAGATGGGTTCCCTGGGAAATATCTGTCTTTCCCTCTTCCTGGGCCTTGCCATGATCAATCTGAAGCTGTGGCAGCTTGTGAGCCTGGCCCTGCCCATGATTGTGATTCTGCTGGTGCAGACCGTAGTCATGTTCCTGTTCGCATCCTATGTGGTATTTACTTTAATGGGGAAGGATTACGATGCGGCCACTATTGCCTCCGGTTTCTGCGGTTTCGGTATGGGCGCCACCCCCAATGCCATGGCCAATATGCAGGCCATAACCAATAAATACGGCCCTGCCCCGGTGGCATTTATGATCGTGCCGCTGGTAGGATCCCTGTTTATTGACTTCTTTAATGCGGCAATCATCACGGCGTTTGCAAACTTCCTGTAAAGGCAGACCTTGAAAAAGCTTTACTTTTTGCGAGTATTGTGGTAGATTATGCCTCAGCGCCGCTGCCGGGCTTTTGGTCATCCCATCCAAAGCGCAGCAGCCGGTAAGATTATTTTAGGGAGGCTGAATATGATCAGCAAAGAAAAGAAGGCGGAAATCATTGCCGCCTATGGAAAAAACCCTCAGGACACCGGTTCCCCGGAGGTCCAGATTGCCCTGCTTACGGAACGGATCCGGGAGCTGACGGAGCATCTGAAGGTCCACCAGAAGGATCATCATTCCCGTCGCGGTTTGTTCATGTTGGTAGGTCAGCGCCGCGGTCTGCTGGACTATGTCAAGAAGAGTGACATCGAAGCATACCGGAATCTGATTGAGAGACTGGGAATCCGCAAGTAATTCCCGGCAGAGAGGGTGGGGCCTTGAATCCACCCTCTTTTTCGTGCAAAAACCGGAGGCAGAGATCCTTCGAGACTTCAAATAAGGGGGCGAATCCTTCGTCCGTTTATCTGTTGTTTCGAAACTCTGCCGCCGAGAAAAATAAGGAGAGATAGTATGTACAAGACTTATTCCATGGAATTGGCCGGCAGAACCCTTTCGGTGGATATCGGACGGGTGGGGGCCCAGGCAAACGGGGCCGCCTTCATGCACTACGGCGACACGGTGGTCTGTTCCACCATCGCCGCTTCGGAAAAGCCCCGGGACGGCATCGACTTCTTCCCCCTGACGGTGGAGTATGAAGAAAAGATGTACTCTGTGGGCAAAATCCCCGGGGGCTTTAATAAACGGGAGGGTCGTGCTTCGGAGCATGCCACCCTGGCCAGCCGGGTTATTGACCGGCCCATGCGCCCTCTGTTTCCCAAGGATTATCGCAACGATGTAACCTTGAGCAACCTGATTATGTGTGTGGATCCCGATTGCAATCCCGATGTGGTGGCCATGCTGGGCTGCTCCATTGCCACCAGTATTTCCGATGTGCCCTTCGACGGCCCCATTGCCGCCACCATGGTGGGGCTGGTGAACGGAAAATTCTGCTTTAACCCCACGGAGGCGGAGCGGCTGGCCTCAGATCTGGCCCTTACTGTGGCCTCCACCAAGGACAAAGTGATCATGATCGAAGCCGGCGCCAACGAGGTGCCGGAGGATGTGATGCTGGAGGCCATTTTCAAGGCCCATGAGCTGAATCAGGAAATCATTGCCTGGATTCAGAAAATTGTGGATGAAGTGGGCAAGCCCAAGCACAACTACGAAGCCCATGAGGTGCCGGCGGATCTGTATGACGACATGGTGAGTTTCGTGACGCCGGAGGCCATGGAAAAGGCGGTTTTCACCGACGAAAAAGCGGTGCGGGATGAGAACATCCGGCAGATTACCGCCCAGTTGGAGGCGCGCTATGCCGATAAGGAAGAGTGGCTGCCTCTTGTGGGAGAAGCGGTTTACAAATTCCAGAAGAATACCGTACGGAAAATGATTCTGAAGGACGAAAAGCGTCCGGACGGCCGTCGGATGGATCAGATCCGTCCCCTCTATGCCGAAGTGGATGTGCTGCCCAGAGTCCATGGCTCTGCCATGTTCACCCGGGGCCAGACTCAGATTATTGACGCCTGTACCTTGGCGCCTCTTTCCGATGCCCAGAAGATCGACGGCCTGGATCGTACCTATACCACCAAACGATATATGCATCATTATAATTTCCCCAGCTGGTCCGTGGGCGAGACCAAGCCCAGCCGGGGTCCCGGACGGCGGGAGATCGGCCACGGTGCCCTGGCAGAGCGGGCCCTGATTCCGGTGCTTCCCGGCACGGAAGAATTCCCCTATGCCATCCGCTGCGTGTCTGAGACCATGGAATCCAACGGTTCCACCTCCATGGCTTCCACCTGTGCCTCCTGCATGGCCTTAATGGCCGCCGGTGTGCCTATTAAATCCATGGTGGGGGGCATCTCCATCGGCCTGGTGACCGGGGAAAAGGATGAGGATTTCGTACTGCTGACGGATATCCAGGGTCTGGAGGACTTCTTTGGGGATATGGACTTTAAGGTGACGGGGACCCACAAGGGCATCACCGCCATTCAGATGG